>JBILRK010000391.1:0-3299 GCA_044372705.1 Saprospira sp.
TAGTACTGAAAACTTTGAATTTGAAAATTTTACAACTCAAAGAACAACTAGCAATGGACGACCCGATTTGGTTATTTCTACTGAGATGACAGAAATTTTTGTTGAAATAAAAGTGTGGGATACTGTATTGACAAATAATCAACCAACAGGTTATATCAAAGAACTCGAATCAAGTAATAAATCAAATAAAATTCTGATTTTATTATCACCAAGCAATTATAAATTCCTTAGTGAATACGAAATTAAGAAAAAAGAATCAGCATCAAATGTTTTTACTCAAACTATATTTTGGACTGATATTATTGATAAATTTGACCAAGAAGAAATCCATGATGGAAATCCAATATTTCATGAATACAGAGAACTACTCAGAGAATGGTTTGAACCTCGAAAAGTGAAAATTGATAATAAATTTTTAGAAATTATGTATAATGTTAACGTTCCAGATTCATTGATTAAATTATCTGAATTTATATCTCAATTAAAAATTGAATTACAAAAAAGAAATGTTGATATTACTTGTAATAAAACTAACATTCTTAGTGAATTTGGATTTTATTGTGATAAAAAAGATTCATATAGTTTATTTATTGGTGAATGGTTTGAATATTGGAGTGCGAAAGGCACTCCGTTATGTATAACAATTCACTCAAGTCATGAAGAAATAAAAAATCGATTTACTGAATTATGTGAATTATATAAATTTAAAAAACCTGAATATTACAATAATTGGTTGACTTCTGATATAAACCTATCGATAGGAGATGATCAACTGGGATTGATTTCAGATAAAATTTATTCGATAACTGATGAGTTAAGAAAAATTGAAATAATCATGAAATAGTACAGTACAAAGACATTTTCTTCGGTCAATTTGAGCTTTTAGAAGTTTTTTTGATAAATCATTTAGAATGCGATTCAAATAACTGAGTCGCATTTTTTGTTGTGATATCCGCCAGCCCTTCAATAGAGAATTGCTTTAGATTTGCCAAATGCTGTGCTTTAGGAACTAGATATAAAGATTCATTTCTTCTTTTCAATAAGAAAGCTAGATTTTCTGTTCGCTGCCTCAGGGATTAATTTATTTGTCCCGATTTATCGGGATTGACAATTTGATAATTTTCCGCGTAGCGAGAGATTTTTTAAAGTGGCACTTTATTAGGAACTTCTAGTATAGAGCCCATATCAAACTATCATACTTTTTTTGATGCGCAATTCGTGTAAAAAACACTCAGCTGACAAGTAAGCATGCCAGCTGAGTGTTTTACTTTTAGGGAATACTGTGTACTAGTAAAGCCCCTTATCTTTTTAAGATTGCAGTTGAATGTTAGCTGATAATATCAAATCCAGTGTATTTTCTCAAGGCTTCAGGAATAACAATTCCCTCTGCAGTTTGATTATTCTCGAGTAAGGTAGCAACAATACGCGGCAGCGCCAAGGCAGAGCCATTCAGCGTATGAGCCAACTGTGTTCCTTTTCCATCTTTGCTCTTGAATCTCAATTTCAGACGATTCGATTGGAAAACATCAAAATTAGAAACGGAAGAAACCTCTAACCAGCGTTTTTGAGCAGCAGAAAAGGTTTCGAAATCAAATGTCATGGCAGAGGCAAAGCCAGTATCGCCACCACAAAGTCTTAGAATGCGGTAGGGAAGTCCTAATTTATGCAAAAGGCCTTCGACATGCTCGACCATTTCCACATGTCTGTCATTCGAGCGGTCGGGATGTTCAATGCAGACAATTTCCACCTTGTCAAATTGATGCAGTCGGTTCAGACCACGTACATGCGCTCCATAAGATCCGGCTTCGCGTCTGAAACAAGGCGTATAACCTGTAATTTTTATCGGAAACTGCTCTTCATCCAAAATTACATCGCGGTAAATATTAGTAAGCGGCACTTCTGCAGTCGGAATCAGATACAGATCATCCACCTGACAGTGATACATTTGGCCTTCCTTGTCGGGCAATTGCCCGGTACCCATTGCCGAGGCGGCATTCACGACATGAGGAGGCATGTTTTCGATGTAACCAGCCTTTTCCGCTTCATCGAGGAAGAAGTTAATAAGTGCGCGTTGTAATTTTGCTCCCTTTCCTGTGTAGAGCGGAAAGCCTGCGCCAGTTATTTTAACACCAGTTTCAAAATCTATCAGTTTGTATTTGGCAGCCAATTCCCAGTGGGGAAGGGCATCGGCAGGAAGTTCAGGTAAATTCGGACAGTCTTTATATACTTCATTCTCCTCAGCACTTTTTCCATGAGGAACAAGTGCTTTAAGACAGTTAGGAACCAAAAGCAACAAGGCCTGTAATTCATCCTGAATGGTTTTTGAATCTACATCCAGCTGTTCAATCTTGTTTTTAAGCGCTGTAGTTGCCGTTTTTGCTGCTTCTGCAGCATCTTTTTTGCCATCTTTCATCAAAAGACCGATTTCTTTTGAAAGGCGGTTTAGCTCAGCCTTTATTTCATCGCTCTCTTTTTGGATGTTTTTTCTTTTATCATCGGCAGCAATAATGCGATCTAAAATTTCAGGATCCTTATATCCTCTTTTTTCAAGACTAAGCTGAACACGTGCTTTTTCATCACGTATAAATTGAACGGGTAGCATATTAAGGTAAAATTATTTTATTTAAATTAAGGTATAATGCTGATTTGAACCAAAAAAACCAATTATTTGCAAAGATAGTATTTGAAATTAAAAATTATATTTATTTTTGGCTCGGATTATGACATTTGATATGTCATTGGCAACAAAAATCTGCTTTGAGCGTTTAGTAATCATATCCCCTCAAACTGCAAAGAGCAGTTCCAATCCTCTTCAAATCTTCAACCGCAATTTTACAGTAAATATCCTGCAGATTGTATTTTATTTACTGTTCTTCTCAACAGACCTCTTTGAGGGTTCGCTGTTAAAAAAATAAAGGCAATTAGTCTTATCTATCTGTAACCATTTAATTCAAATTATAAACTGACTGTATGTACAACATACTTCAACTGAACGAGATGCTTGTGCCCGATCTTAGGGATATTGCTGAAAAGCTCGACGTTAAAGGCTTTAAGAGACTCACAAAAAAAGAATTGATTTATAAAATTGTGGAATATCAGACATCTGGTCCATCCGATGATGAAGTGTCTGAACAATTGGACAGTCAGCCCAATCCAAAACCTGAAGTAGAAAATAATTCAAATAAAGAGAGATTTGAGTCGGTAGAAGATATAAAATCCTTGAAATCTTCTGATAATACGGAAGAATCAGGTCAGGAGAAAAAATTGAGAACAAGGAAGATTAAAGTTGAAAAAGAGGT
>JBILRK010000390.1:0-3299 GCA_044372705.1 Saprospira sp.
GAGCTTGAAATCGCTTTTCAAGCCTCAGGGGGCGAAACCCGATCCCAAACAGGCAAAGCAAAATGCAGAATTTAAGCTTTTACAGAATTTGAATATTAATTATAATCTGCGGGTCGCCAGGCAATATGTCGAAGGAAGAGATAGTTTGCTTATCACGGCTAATGAACTTTCACTCAGTGCCGGATTGAATCTGTCAAAGGGCTGGAGTATTGGTATACCGCGCATAGGTTACGATTTTAGTAAAAAAAGAATCACTTATCCCGACTTTACCTTTTCGCGCAATTTACATTGTTGGGAAATGGGTTTGAGTTGGCAGCCCGAGCCCAAAACCTGGAATTTTTTCCTGCGCGTACGTCCTGGTTCATTGGGCTTTATCAATGTGCCGTTCAGGAAAACACAGTTTGATCCTTATTGACAATAATAGATTTGGAAGGGTCTTTTGTACTTGATTCAAGACATCAAAATTGCCTGTAAAAATCGAGGTTGATATTTGTAATCACCTTTTTTGGGATGCCAATTTCATTGGCTTTAAGCAACCAAAATTCAGTATGTAAGAGCGTTTCTTCAATTATTTTAGTAGCATTTTTTATGGTATAACGCTCCGCTATGGACATAAGATCAGATAACTTAATATCATTTCTTTTTCCATTAATTGAAAGCGCCCGGGTTATTTTGTTATAGTTTAAAAGAGGATTTAAAGAATAGGTTAGGTCGTATGCTGGTGACAAATTCCAGCAATCATTTGTTTCGTTATAAATAAAACTATGATTTTTTAAATGATCATCTCTGTTAGCAAAAATTAAGTTGAAAATCATTCTTTTAAACAGTTCATCAATCTCTTTTTGAGGTAATTTAAGGAAGATGGACAGGTCAAACAGATTTTCATAAGTTGAAACTTTGGGATCATTAAAATCCCAACCGCTCATACCACATGCGCTTAAGATATGTTTCTTTCTGCCTAGAGCCCTGTCGAATCTTAATGTTGCAAAATGTTTATTATCAATTAATTTAGAAGGCATCATATTGATTCCAAGTTCAATAGCTGTCAAGTAATAACAGTATTCAATTTGTTCTCGATTGAACCCTGACTCATTCAGGGATAGCTTTACTAGATAATGATTGTATTCTTCTGAGCAAACAAGATCTCCGGGAATAATTTGTCCGTTGATTTTATTTTCTGAAATTAGAATTTTAGGTCTTGCACCTCCTGTAGAGCTGCCAATTTTGAAAATATTTAAGAGTGATTCATGATTTAAATGATCCGATTTTGTAATTGATTTGTTAGATAAGACCATTTCCATTACGGATAGAATTTCCTCTAAATTGATAGAATTGCTATTGGGAAGCTCTTTTGCTGGTAAGTATTCTAATGCCCCCATACCTCTTTTCCCAACATAAGCCAGCTGTTCGAGTATGCTAATTTTTCTAAAATCCTCTTCTTGACTTTCAAGCCATTTTCTGAAAATCAAGTTTCCAAAAGCATCTGGAAGTGAATCAGCAAACATCGGAGGCAGACCTCTAAAACAGTCATTATTGTACTGACTAAAAGCCTGAGTTTGAGCCGTTCTTTTTAAAAGTGAGCTTAGCGGCAGCAGTTGTTTGTACTTTCCACTTTCCAAATATTGTTGATTGAATTGGAAATATGATCTGTTTTTCTGTTCATCGAAGCCCAAAATGCCAATTTCGGTTTCAAAACAATTGACACTAATAAGATTATTTTTTGGCATAATCAGTACAATGAGATTAGATTGTCTTGTTCATCAATTTTATCGTCCAGTATTTTGTAAATATCTCCAAGTAGATCAAAGTGCCGCATAACCTTTAAAAAGGTATCAATCGTGAAGTTTTTGCCAGATTCGAGGTGTTGAATCGTAAGTCTCGATAAATTTAGCTGTTCGGATAATTCTTCCTGGCTGAGTTTGGCATTTTTTCTCAAAATCTTAACCAGTTGTCCGCTCTTCACCTTAACGTCTTTGATTTTAATCTCATTAAACAACATAATAATTAAATTAGAATGTAAATTAAATTATACAAAATTAGTTAAAAATCCGAAAATGTATAGTATAATATTCAAATTTATTGATAAAAAAAGCTCCACAATCAATAGACTATGGAGCTTTTTTGTGTTATGAAAAAAAAGGAATGCTAAGGCAAGATAAAATTTGTTGACCAGTTTCTAAGGCTTAAAGTTACCGTTGCGTCACAATTTCCATCACCAAAATTAATGGTTCTAGTATCGGCATTATCCGGCGTAATTTCAATAGTGCCATCGGTTATCCACTTACAGTTGAGCGCCCTTACCAAACGTTCAGTGATTGTTGCAGTGTAGTTGCGGCCATTTCTGTTTACACCGCTTGAACTACCTGTGATATGGTACACATCGTCAGTAATTCCGCTCAGACCATTTGTAAAGAAAGTAGTACTTTCGCCCTGAACCCACTCATAGCTTGTGCTGCCGTTCCATTGATGACTGTTTTGATTTGCATCGGAGATAGTGCCATTAGTCACAACAACAGTGTAAGATAGATTTTGGGCGGCATTTCTGCCATTATTGGTGATAGTAACATTGCCACTTACTGCATAGCCATTTACAAAATAATTATTGGTACTTATACTGACAATAGAGCCAGCATTTCGCCACCTGCCCGAGAATACAGCATTGATTGAACCAGAACGGGTGCGGCCGTCGCTGCCTGTACAACCGCTACCGAAATCTATTGTCACAGTTTTTGGAAAAACGGTATCGATGCTTGAGATAGTTACCACTGCGCAGCTTTTCAGACTGCCTTCAGATTGTGCAGCCTCATCCAACTGTTTGTATATGTCCTGAAAAAGCTCCGATGCAATGGCATTGTCCTGTTCAGAGGACCAGTCGGAATTATCTTTTTTGCAGGCTATAAAAATGCTTGCAGAAAGGAAGCAAATTGTAATGATTTTTAAGGTTTTCATATCTGAGTTGTTAAATTTTGTATTGAATTTTGGTGACAAATTTTGTACCAGAGCATTCTGTGATTTAAGATTTGATCTTTATTGGTGACAAATGAAATCAAATTTAATAATTTATCGGAATAATTTATCTTCAAGTGATAAATATCACGGAGTTAAACTAATACAAAAACTAGATTTGTGTACTCTTGCTAATAAATCAATCCAACATGAAACAGAATAATTTTGATGATAAAATATATTTGGGGAAGCAGTTTGGACTCTTTTCGGGTTTATTGCTTCTTTTTTCTGTTTCAATTAGTCTGGTTTTTATCGGTTATCTTATTTTCCTGATGCTAAATCAGCCGCCAAAT
>JBILRK010000392.1:0-3292 GCA_044372705.1 Saprospira sp.
CCGGTTTCCTGCAATATAACAATGCCTGGATTTTCTTCCCAAAACAGGTAGAATTTCTGCTTTCGACCGATGGAAAAAATTATAGCTCAGCCGGTATTGTAAAAACAAAAATTGACCCCAAAGACAAAAGAGAAATGACGCAGGAGTTTAACCTGACCCTTAATAAAAATGCCCGCTACATCAAAATAAAAGCCCTGTCTATCGGCAAATGTCCCGACTGGCACGATGCTGCAGGAAGTAAGAGCTGGCTATTTTTGGATGAGGTAGTGGTGAAGTAGAAAGTTAGAATTTTTAAATTAAAAAGTTAATTTCTAGGCTAATCAATCTTATTCTGCCCATCATGTCAAATATTTTCCAATTAAAATAGCCTTCCCATTCCATGCTCGAAATCTGTTGCGCAAACATCGCATCTGCACCAAACTGGTTTTGAGCTTATCGGTCTAATTGAAATGTCATTTGCTATTATAAATATAAATAATCAGAGAAAACTTGTTATTCAAATTTTTAAATTTAAATTTGTTTAACAATGAACGGATTTCAATTGCTGGATGTTGTTTTTATACTAACCCTGTACAATGGCTTAAAACCTGTAAATATATGTCCTATCAAAAGCAAAAAAAATCTTCTAAGGAAAGTTTATCTATAATCGAAGAAGAAAAAATTCTAATTAAATCTGCTGAGATTGCCGCAGCAAAGGCCAAGAAAATTTCATCTGTCCTTGGTATAAGTTATAAAATCATAAAAGATGGGGAGCTATTAGAAATTCAACCCGACAATACAGTCAAAGTCATAAAGTCAATCACTAAGCCCAATATTGATTCCACAGGACTAAAAAAGGGGACAATTTTGACAAGAAAATAATATGTCAAAAGCAAGACTAAGAGTGTTTGCCGGGCCGAACGGATCCGGAAAAAGTACGCTGTTTGAAGAATTTTCAAAAAAATATGAATCTGGAGTTTTCCTCAATGCTGATTACATTGAAAAAGAATTAACTACAAAAGGATATATAGACTTAAGCGATTATAATTTAACGCTTAACTTCGAAGATTTAAAGATTTTCCTTGAAACTCAAAGGGCGAAATCTCTAATCAAAAAGGCCTTATCAGATAATCAGGTCATAGATTTTGAAATTAAAGAAAATTTAATTTTTGACAGGAAAAAGGCAAGCCATAGTTATGAGGGAGCATTAATAAGTTCTTTTCTAAGGCACCATTTATTGGATCAAAATGTTGATTTTTGTTTTGAAACTGTAATGAGTCATCCTTCAAAAATTGATGAAATGATTGAAGCTAAAAATAAAGGATTCAAAACATATCTTTACTTCATCTGCATTGACGATCCGGAAATTAACATTTCAAGAGTTGAAAATAGGGTACAAAAAGGCGGGCACTATGTTGAATCTGATAGAATAAGAAAAAGATATTACGAAACATTAAAAAACTTGATTGGAATGGTTGAGCAGTCAGATAAGTGCTATTTTTTCGATAATTCTAATGAATTTAAATTGATTTCAAAAATAACTGAAGGTGGCTTAGAGTTACTAGAAAATACAGAAGAACTTCCCAATTGGTTTAATAAATATCTTTTATGCCACTATAAATAATTAGCAAGGATAGAAATACTTATACTTTAATATATACATGTTTTTTCGAAAAATTACAACCTTGATTCAATTAAAACCGAAGAAAAAGGCAAGAAGCGTAAAGAATCATTGTGTCATTTTAATGCATATGCCCTTTGTTTACAATATGTATGTTTTCTGAATCAGATAAAAGGCTGAACCAATTAAGTATCTATTGAATTCCTAATCTTAGATTGGTTTTTTGACAAATTATGTTTTTGCAGTTTACTTTTTGTATGATTGTTACAAAAGTCAACTAAATTTACAGCATGCTCGAAATCTGTTGCGCAAACATCGCATCTGCACTAAACGCTCAAGCTGGCGGGGCGGATAGAATAGAACTCTGCGACAACCTTTGGGAGGGCGGAACGACCCCTTCTTTTGGTATGCTCAAGGTGTTGAGGCAGGAATTGAAAATACAGATTTTTGTCCTGATACGTCCACGTGGCGGAGATTTCCTATACAGCGATGCCGAATTCAAAGTTATGCTGCAGGATATCTACCTGGCAAAGGAATTGGGCGCTGATGGCATCGTTTCCGGAATATTAAAGGCAGATGGAACGGTGGATTGCGACCGCACAACTGCGCTAATTGAAGCGGCTTCTCCCCTGCCCTTTACTTTTCACAGGGCTTTCGACTGTTGTCGCGACTTGAACGAAGCCCTTGAAGATATCATTTTCTGCGGAGCAAAAAGGATTCTGACATCAGGTGGAAAAAACTCTGTAGCAGAGGGGATTGAACAGCTAAAAGAGCTGAATAAACAGGCCGCTGGAAGAATTATCATCCTGCCCGGCGGTGGAATTAACAGTCAAAACATCCAATCAATCAAAGAAAAAACAGGCTGTACCGAATTCCATCTTTCGGCAAAAAAACTGTCAAAATCCGACATGTTATACCACAAGCCTAGCCTGTTTATGAATGGAAGCAGAGAAATACCTGAAGATTCCATTTTTATATCCGACAGGGATACCATTGCTGAAATCAAAAAACAGCTTTGAAAATGAAAAATCTACTTGCATTTTTTCTGTTTTTTGCTGCTGCGCTGAATGCCCAAACATCAAGAACGCTTCACGAAAACTGGGAATTCCGCTCGGCTGGATTGAGCGATTCAATTTATAATAATAATACAATTGTTGCCGAAATTTTCAATTGGCAGGAGGCAAAGGTACCTGGCGTTGTACATAGCGATCTTTTGCGTAAAGGCCTCATCCCAGATCCCTGGTACGGAACCAATGAAAAGGCAGTTCAATGGGTCGAAAACCATAATTGGCAATACCGATGTAAATTCAGCCTTAGTGTAGAAGAGTTCGATAAAAAGCATATCGACCTTGTTTTTGATGGACTCGATACCTACGCCGATGTATTCCTGAATGACAGTCTCATTCTGCAAGCCGACAATATGTTCCGTTCCTGGCGAACCGATATCAAAAAACATCTTTTGAAGGGAGAAAATGTGCTGACCATTATTTTCAAAGACCCAAAGGCTGAAAACGGTCCAAAACTGAGGGCCTTGGGCTATGAATTGCCAGCCGGCTCGGAAAATGTGCAGCTGAAAGTAAGTCCATTTACACGCAAAGCGCCTTATCATTTTGGCTGGGATTGGGGACCAAGAATAGTGACCTGCGGCATTTGGCGGCCAGTAAAAATTCATTTTTGGGATGAGCTTAGAAT
>JBILRK010000393.1:0-3288 GCA_044372705.1 Saprospira sp.
TTTGTACGAGATGCCAACGGTTGCGTGACGGAAGAATCAGCTGTAATTGAAGCGGCAGAGCCATTCTTCATCACCTTCTTTAGTCCGCAGGATACTACGATTGAATACGGCGACAGCATTACACTTGAAGTGGAACTGAATGAAACTTCAGGAGTCAATTTCAATTGGGCCGATGTGAATGCCAACAGCATCTTCGATACAATAAACTATACAGTGATTGTCAATCCGGCCAATCAAACAGTCTACCGCTTTAGTGCTGTAAGTCCGCTTGGTTGCGAGGTGGATACTTCGGTCATCATTTCGGTAACAAAACCACGCAGAGCAGCTGCTCCGGCAGGTTTCACACCAAATGGTGATGGCACCAATGACAACTTCTTCATTCAAGGTGATGAGAAACTTGAAAAAGTAAAAGTCTTCCGCGTTTATGACCGCTGGGGCGAATGTGTATTCTTTGCCGAGAACATTGCACCAAATGATCCAAATTTAGGTTGGGATGGTACCTTTAAAGGGGAGAAAATGAACTCTGGTGTTTACAGTTGGTTTGCCGAAGTCGAATATATCGATGGATTTAAGGAGATTATTAGAGGGGATATTACACTTTTAAGATAAAAGATGAAAGAATGTCTCGTCATACTGACGAGATGAAAGAATGAAAGAATGAAAGATTCTAATTTCTGCCTTCAGAGTTCTTATATCTGCCTTCTGACATCTGACAAACAGAATCCAAAAGTTTATAAAATTATAGCCGGGTGCTTTCGTTTTCAACGAATCATCCGGTTTTTTTGTGTAGTCGACTTTTTTTGCGCATATATTTTTGTCATATTTTGGGGTAAGCGGGAGCGTATTAGTCGGATTAGCAATATTTTGAAAAGACCTTAACATTAACTACCTTTGTGTTGGAGGTATTAAGATGAAAAAAATTCTAGGCTTAATTTCAATTTTATTGTTTTGTGCTTGCAGTGAGTTTGAATCTGAAGCAGAAGTTCTATCCAAGATTAGGACTATAGATTTTGGATTGCCAGGAGACAAGGCAAAAATTAAAAGATCTGGTCAGTTGATTATATCCATCCCAAAGCAAAAGGAAGCTAAAATGCAAGTTTTACTGGTTTTCGGTGGGCTATACTACGCAAATCCAGATTTTATGCTGAACCAAGTGCCAAGTTCTTTTTTTGAAAAGGCAATTTTAGTTTTTGCACCCTGCAGAGCAGTTGGTGGTGCAGGTTATAATTTTTACAAAAATCAATTTGAGAAAATTCTTAAAAAAGAGGGTGTAATAATTGATGAATTATCAGTTTGCGGATTCTCAGGCGGAGGACCTGATGCGCTAGAGGCAAATGGAAATGATGTAAAAGTAATTGGACTAATAGACGTCGTGCCAGAAATTCCGCCAAAAAAAGATATTAAAGGCCGTATTATCAATGCCTTTAATAAGCTAAATTGGTACGATAATGAGTTTTATGGAGAAAAAAATGCCTATCGAAAATTTGAATCATTTGCTAATTGGACGAGGCAAGTAGGAGGTTTCAATGAGGAGAACAGCGTAAATCATGAACTGTTTCCCAAATACTTTTTTTATAAATTCAGAAATCGATTGGTTAAATAATTCTTTCAAATGATTAAGTTTCTTCTATCTGTTCTGCTGATGCTTCAACTGGAAGAAAATCGAATACCCAAGCCAGAGTATTTAGGTAATCTTATGATTAGTATTCCAGAGGATGCAGAGGATAAAAATTATCCTATGCTAATAGTTTTTGGCGGGGCAACCTGGGCTACACCTAAATTCTTATGGGAGAATACGCCTGAAGAATATTTCAATAAATCTATATTGGTTTACAGCCCTTGTTTTACCTATGGGGGTGGAAATCTTAAGAAAGTAGTACAGAACGTAAGTACACATCTTCAAAAAAAAGGCATAAAATATAGCTCTAAAAGTGCCTGTGGTTTTTCGGGAGGAGGACCCGATGTGATGATTGTAGAAAATCCAAAAGAGTTCCGGGCACTGGGTTTCATTGATCCATCTCCTGCTGCAAATGGTACAGTAAGGTTCAGTTCCAACATGATTCTTTCATTCAGAAGGAATAATTGGATTAACAGTGATTTTTACGGAAAAGTGGTCAATTTCAGACATTTTAATGCACTTTCAGCAAATATTAGAAATGCTGGCGGAATTGTTGAAGAGGCTGATATCTTTCACGATAAATATTTTGCATATTTTCTGAATAAATTCAGAAAACAGCTCATTGGGGAATAGACTCAAAATTGTGCCCTAAGCTGCACTTTAATCTCAGATCTTCGATTTGAGTTGATCTGCTCATTTCCAGAAGAAATGATGTCTCTGTCACTAAAATAAGTCTGTGCAAATCTTAGCCAAAGAGAGATTGTTCGATTGATACGATAATTGAAATTAATGTAAAAGCGTGTGCCTCTGCCATAATAAGCAGGAACGGAAAATGCGTAGAGTACATCATTTTCATAGGCGTAGATACGGGTGTCATAATCTTCGGCATCAAAGATGGCAAAGCGAAGCTGAACTTTGAGCGGAATAATTGCAGGACTCCAGACCAAATCCTGGTAAAGCATGAAGCCTTTATTCAATTCTGAGTCTCTATAAGAAGAGAATTCTATACGGCTGCGTAGTTCAAATTCACGATTGATTCTGTATCGCAGATGAAATCTTAGATTTTGCCTGCGTTTGTAAATCAGGTTGTCGATTGGTGTAGTGTTCTCGCTCAGGTTGCTTTGTTTGTCTTCCATACGATATTGTGCATAAAATGCCCATTTGTAACTGGGTGCATAGTCGAGTCGAAACAAATATTCATAACCCCCCGATGGCCCATCGACCAAGGATCGAAGCCATGGAAAGCGGAAAAGGTCGAAGTATCCGTTAAAGGTAAAACCTTTGCCAAGATTGCTGTTTATACCAAGGTAGATGCCCGATTCATTATTTAGTCCACTGCTTTCGCCAAAAGCATTTCCAGTGAGGGACTGATATTTTTTGTCATAATGTCTTTGTATGAGTGAAATGCCCAAACGCTCATCCAAAGAGGCCAGCAGCCCGTTCATTGTAGCTAGTCCACCATTGTGGCTTAATGCAGTTTCTCCAAAGAACTGCATGTTTTTGTAAAGCCAACTATAATCAAGACCAAACATCAGGTTGTTTTGTCCAATGAACTGATATTTTTGATATAACTGCGGTACGCGGTTAAGGGAATCGCTCAATCGGTTAAATACAAGATGAGCCCCAACTTGCCAATTATCGCTACGATATTTAATCTGGGCTCCACTACT
>JBILRK010000395.1:0-3282 GCA_044372705.1 Saprospira sp.
TTTTGCCATTCCAATTTAGAATAACAACTGCAACGCTACTGTACTCTTTCAAAGAATTATAGTTTAAATAGTTTTTTCAATACTATCAAGGATATTTTTTGCTGCAGACATATCTTTTTCAAGCTGCGTACTAAGGGCTGTAAGACTATCAAACTTGATATCGTCACGAATATAATCGATAAACTCAACACTGATTTTGTGACCATAAATGTCATCAGAAAAGTCGAAAATGTTTACTTCAATTGTTTTTCCAAAATCAGTATCGATGCTTGGTCTACTGCCAATGTAAAGCATACCATTATAAGATTGCCCGACACAGCTAACCTTTACGGCATAAATGCCATCTTCAGGAATTAGTTTTTCAGAATCTATCAATTTTATATTCGCGGTAGGGAAACCCAGTTTTCTACCTAAATGTAGACCATGTACCACGGTTCCTGATAAATTATAGTTGTATCCAAGCATTTTGGCAGCCAATGCCACATTGCCGTTCAAGAGTGCATTTCTTATTTTAGTTGAACTAACAGCAATGCCATCAACTTCTTGTTTAGAGATCTCGAGAAGCTGATAGTTGTATTTTAACTGATATTTTTTAAGATACTCAATGTCTCCGCTTCTCCCTTTTCCGAATCGGTGATCGTAGCCAATTACAATTTGAGCAGGGTGGAAGTATCTTACCAAAAAGCATTCGATATAGTCTTCGGGACTTTGTTCGGAAAATTCTTTAGTAAAAGGAACAACAACCAAATTATCCAATCCACTTGATTCAAGCAGTTTTGCTTTTTCTTCCAAACCGCAAAGTAATTTCAGGTCTGAATGAGCACCCTTCTGTTCTGCAAGAGCAATACGAGGGTGAGGATAAAAAGTTATTAGTACAGTTTCCCCATTCAGCTTTTGGGCTTCACGCTGCATTTCTTCTATGATGTGCCTGTGTCCGGGGTGTACACCGTCGAAAGATCCTATGGTAAGAACAGCATTTTTAAATGTCGGTAACTGTTCTAGCTCGCGGTAAATTTTCATTAAAAAAAAGCGCTATTTAGCGTGAATTGGTCTTTTCTTTTGTCTCAGTCTTTTTTGTCTGATTTTTAGCAGTGCTGTTGCTTTTTTCCTTGTTATCAGCGGATGCTTTCTCTTCAGTTTTTTCTTTCAGTTCAGGAAGTGGACGTTTTTTTGGATAAGGCCTAACACCTGCACCAAATACCCAACCACTGCGGCCATCTTTGGTTTTTACCTTTATCCAAGGTTCAGTTGCTGAATATTCTGGAGTAATTTTAATGGTTTGTTCATTTTGGTATTCTCCCATGTCAGTAATTTCCTCCCCATAAACCAGAAATTTTATAGTGGCGCTGTCTTTGTGAGGAGCGCGTCGCATGCGCAGACTGTCCATACTTACATACAAACTTCTGCGAAGTACATCAGATTTTGGATCTTCAACAGTAGATGCTGTCGTTTTAGTAATTTCAGTGCTATTTTTTTTGTCAGATTTTTTGTCACTACTGCATTTTGACAAACCGTACATTAAGGCTGCCAAAATCAAGAGACCTATACCTATCATTTCTACGGGACGCAAAGCACTCAGAAAGGGAATTTTGTTATTGCTATTCCGATTGGTATTATTGTTTGAGTTTTTCATAGAAGCATGTTTGACTTAGAAACGAATCAATCCACAGTTCAAAGATAAGTTAAATTTCCAATAAATTCCGAAAACTAATTTTTAAGCATTTTCATTGTAGTCAAAATTCTTTCTCTGTCTGCTCTTTTTAAAGATTGAACAACGAGTAAATAAGAATCATCAATCATCTCTGTCAACAACTTGTTTGATATACGCCCTTCGAAATTTACAGTGTTCCAATGTTTTTTATTCATGTGATAGCCTGCTTGAACCTCATCGTATTCGGCCCTCAGCTCAATTGCTTTTTCGGGGTCTGATTTAAGGTTCACACTAAATTCCGCAGAGGCAAGATCTGTCAATGCAAATATTTTTCCACAGACCTTGAAAGCAAGTGTATTTTCATCAAAGGGCAGGCATTCTTCTGTTTCAGGCTTAGAAAGACAGTAGTCTCTGAAATTTTCGATATCCATAAAAACTAAATTAAAAAATTAAGGCTGCTCAGTGAGAACAGCCTACATAAAATTAGAATTGTAATTATTTTAGTTCGGGTAGATCTCTAATTACATCACCAAAAGATAATACTTTTTCTCCCTTACTACTTTCGTCAAATTTTATGGTATAACGTCCCATTTTTGAATTGACTTTAGTGATTTTTCCTTTTGACATTGTGCCAACCCATGGAGCCCAAACGGAATCACCTGGCTTGTAGTTAGTTTTCAATGGTATAGCAATACAGTCTGACTTTTTGACAGCGGTAAAATTTACAAAAATTGTACCCAGTACCATATCTTCAACCGAATTAAAAACATTCATATGTTTCCATGTTCCATTTTCCTTCACAGCACAGGAAGTACCAGGATCAAATTCTTTTGAAATAAGCATAAATTCATTCTCTTTTAATGCGTATTCATATTGACCAATTCCTGTTTTGTCATCTTCCGCCTTGGCAGGATTATCCCATGCAAGTCCAATGAAACTTGCCTTTGGAGCTTTGGGGTTTGATGCATCTGTTATAATTGCTCGCGTAAGGTTTACAGCCCATTTTCCCGCAACGATGTCACCAACCTTAACGTTTTGGCCCTTTGGAATTACAATAATTCCAGAATTTGGTACGGGATATAGGTCTACAAATTTAATCGTTGATTGCTTGTTTCCTGACTCTTCAAGGCTTGCAAATAAGAATTGTGTACCAAAGCTTGTTTTGCCTTCTTTGACGTCATTGTCAACTAGTTTCATGTTTATGGCAAAGACATTGTCGCCTTTTGTTGCATTCAGTTGTTCAACAACAGGATATTCAAAAGGGAATTTACCTGTTTCTTGGCTAGTCTGTTTAGATTTTTCGTCGCCAGACAAATTATTTTGTGCGCTAGTTTCAGAATTGTTTTCTTTTTTATCTTCTTTTTTTTCGGAGCAAGACAATGTTATAGAAACCAATGCAATTGATAAAATAAGTTTAATGTTTTTCATAGCTGTATGTAGGTTTTGTAATTAAGATGCAAATTTATTAAATAGGAATAAAATTTGCAACATTTTACTTTACCATTGTGCAGTTGCCCAAATCCAGGCAGTTTTTGATTCAAGGTATTTTACAATAGTCTTATATCTTTTTAATTGAGCCTCCACATATTGAACTTCACGGGTGTTTACAATTAAAAGATCGGATTCGCCTT
>JBILRK010000396.1:0-3277 GCA_044372705.1 Saprospira sp.
ACCGCATATTTACAAAAAGAAATAGCGAACCTATGTTTGCCTTATTGGGCGGGTCTGTCACAGATGATAAAATATTCGACGGCAGAGAGTTTGAGTTCCCAATACAGCGCGGACAGCCTCAGACAGCTGATTTTGATATTAACAGTTTTGGATATTTTTGGAGGGGTGACACCGTAACTATCCGTTCGGCAAATATCGACTTTGAGCATTTCCGTTTTTGGCAAACACTGGAATATAACGTAGGCACACAGGGTCCATTTACGACCTATGTCAGAATTGAATCAAATATAAAAGGTGGTTTGGGAATTTGGGGCGGACTTTCTTTCGGGGATTATACACTTATTGTTCAATAGCGGAGCCCTTAAGAACTTCTAATCAATTTTATCGAATATTGGGTTTATCATCAGCCGACTGTCGATCATTAGAACTAATTCTTCCTTATCAGAACGGATAATAGCCTCGTCCAAATTAAAGTAAATTGTACATTCGCCCAAAATTGTTTTGAAACGTTGTGGCAACTCAGAAACAGCAGAAGTCTCTTTATTCTGCAATACA
Organism: Saprospira sp.; assembly: GCA_044372705.1. Lineage (GTDB taxonomy): Bacteria > Bacteroidota > Bacteroidia > Chitinophagales > Saprospiraceae > Saprospira. Next base: position 556 of record JBILRK010000396.1, read on the forward strand.
AACTCGGGGTTAAGCAGTGCTATAGCGTTTAAAAATGTATCTGTAAAGATAGCAAAATCGACATCTTGAATTTTAATAAACAAAGCAGGGCCTTTGCTGTCAATATCTCTGAGTTTATAACTGTACATCAGAGTAAAATTATATCTTCAACATAGTCTTCTTTGAAAGACTCATTCATCATTTTTTTGATTTTATCTTTTCCATAAGCAAGCTCATTTCTCAGGCTCGATGAGCTAAGTTGCACAAAGACCTTTTTGTTTTTGACATAAACCGTTTTGGTATAGCTATTTATTTGAGTGCCCAACTCTTCAGCCCAAAATTTCTTGATGCGATACTCCATAAGTTTATCCTTCAGCCCATAAACTTCCATCATTTTGACAATGATATTTGAAAATTTATCATCATTGGTTTTACGGTAAGGCAAGGCATTATGGTAGTCTTCGAGTGTCTTCATGATGCATTTATTTATACAAATATAGCTTTTTAATGCGTTTTTGCTTCTTAAATCATTTAATTAAAACATCAGACATTAAAAAATTGCTTCGGATTTTTCATTTTCATCAGTTTTTAATAATTTTATGCAATCAATAACAAGCTTATTCAATTTGTAGCAAAATTTTTAAAAACATCATACAATCATAATTTACTATGTCAAGAAAACAATATATCCCGCATGGTTCCTCTCATGAAAAGAAAATTAGTCGTAAGGAACGCAGAGAACAGGCTAAGAACAATCCAATGATGCAATCAACGCAAGAACCAATGATGGTTAGTGCTCCAACTGAGAGTGATAAAAGACAACTCAGAAACCTCACTATTATTGGAGTAGTTTGTTTAATCTTTATCTTAGGATTAATGTATTACATGACTGCTTATGGCAGCGGTAACTAAGCTGGAAAAGATTAAAGCTAAAGCCGACCTTGAAAATATTTTCAAGGTCGGCTTTTTTTATTTTACCATTTTAACTTTTCGGTCATTTGAGCGTCTGACACTATTAAGCATTTCTTTTCTTTGGAACAGACTAAGATTACTTTTTTTGACAAAATAGCGCATGTCAACTGCTCGCTGATTATCGTAATACATACCCGCTACCCTATTATCAACAATATTAAAAATTGCACGACTAATATAAAACAGGCGATAAGTACCTATACTTCGCCCATCAAAATGCCCGGCAACAAATAGTTTTCTGGTTTTAAGGGTTTGATTCACATCTTTAAAAATAACCCATTGCCGCTCGCCTGTTTTTGGACTAAGGCCCTTGTAAACAATCTCATATTTTTCTCCATTCGACGATTCGTAGATTCCTTCGAATTGTTCGGAATAATCTTTACATACATCGACAATATCATTTTTATCGCCACCTAGTACAACTGCAAGTCTTGAAAAAACCTTGGGCCAACGAAAAGTTTCTTTCAAGCCCTGTCTAACAATCACCACATTATATTTTGGATTAACATATAAAAACTGTCCGCTAAATCCAGCAGCGAAGAAATCATTATCACCTAAGAAATCTGTATCGATGCAACCGTCGCGCCAGAATGAATTGCAATAACCCCACCAACTGTCGTCGCGCATCTCTCTGCTCATGAGTTTTTCAACAAAATCTGCCGGTAAAACCTGACGCCCTTCCCAAACACCTTTATTTAGTAGCAGTTTGCCAATTCGAAGCAGGTCTGTACTTCTTAGTGCTATACCGCCAAAAGCCCTGTTGTTGCCATATTTCTTACTGTCAATGGTATATAAGGCATCATATTCCATACCCAATGGTTGCCAAAGTTTTACTTGTAAATAATCCTTCAACTTCATCTTTGTTGCCTTTTCGAGGCAAATGCCAAGAATCTGAGTTGCTATTGACTGATAATTAAAATAAGTACCCGGCCGATGCGCCATTCGATCATAATCTGCAATAAAACTGCCCTGATTTTTGTGGTAATACAACATAGCTAGCCTGGCCAAATTGCCCCTATCGCTAAAGTCAATACCCGAAACCATATTTAGCAGATGCTTTATTTTAATATCTTTTCGGGCATCCTGTGCATATTCAGGAATAAAATCAGCAACATGCTGCTCGGGATTAATAAGGCCATCATTCACTGCAATAGCAGTTAACATGGCTGTTATACCCTTTGTAATTGAGAAAATAACCTGTGGGTCCTCTTTTTTATGTTTATTACCATAATACTCATACAAAAGGCTGTCATTTCTCATTACTAGAAATGCGGTGGTTTTACTTTCCTCCAAAAACGCTTCCAGGCTGTCAATTTCCAATCTGAAATGTGCGGGCACCCATGTTTTAAAATCAGGCATTGAGTTTCCGCCAGCACTAACAAAGGCCATAGATTTCTCTGAAGCCGCCTTTACCGTATCGCAAGGAAAAATCTTGTAATCGCTCACTGAAGGGTTGAAATGTGCAACTATCCTCACATAGGTACAGGAAGAGCTTAGCGCAAGGACAAAAAATAAGCTGCTTAAAATTGATAAATTTTGCTTTGTGACCATATTAGTTTTATGCAGTTGCTTTTTTATTTTTCCTTCTATAGAAAAAGAGGAGCAAGACAATAACCGAGCCAATTACAGCACTTATTATCAAATAATTAAAATAAGATTTTTGCGCTAAGATGATAGGTGAATAATCCCCCAACTGTATAAAACAAGCCCACAATGCAGGATGCGCAGCCATATCATTCGAAGTCTCGAGATATTTAATTTTTGCCTCTTG
>JBILRK010000012.1:0-12442 GCA_044372705.1 Saprospira sp.
GTTGGTTGAAAAATCTGATTCCTACGAAATGAAAGTTTCTGACAATGGTATTGGCATTCCAAAGGATCAACATCAGAGAATATTTGAAATGTTTTACCGGGTCTCAACCGGAAGAGTAGGGTCTGGACTAGGGCTTTTTATTGTTAAAGAAATCATGGAAAAAATGGGCGCCAGCATCAGTGTGGAGTCTGAACAAAACCTTGGTTCCTGCTTTACAGTCAGTTTGCCACTAGTTGACGCTTTATAGCCCCACATAACAAAAAATAAATATTCAGCTCAGGTCAATAGTTTTACTTTGCTGTTTCAACTGCGTTGGAATTATCATATATTTGCAGTTGTAAATATAAATTAAATCTGTAATGAAGCCAGCTGAAATTATCTTAAAATCTTTAGCAATTCTGCTATTAAGTTTTTTGTCCCTAGCTAATATTTCTGCACAAACTGACGATAGCAAACCACAGGGCAATCTGCTTACTCCCTACGATGCCATATTTACCTATAGCTATTACATTCAGCCCGAAAATTTTAATCAGGCAAAGGCTGCAGCTGTATTCTACAAAAGGGGTAAAGAAGGAAGGGAACTGGCCTTGAAATTAAAACAGATATTGGATGGCAAGGGGCTAAAATTCAGGTTGAGTCAGGCTCCCGAAGATCCAAATTTCATGGACTCTATCAGCAAAAAAAACGTCTATACCCCCTTTGAAAAAGAATTGCCAGAGATTTATCTGGAGCGCAATAAGGAAAGCGGCCGATGGCATTTTTCGCACGAATCGGAGAGGGAAATAGCAAATTTGTACAAAAAAGTATTTCCCTTTGGAACCCACCTGCTCTTGAATCAGCTACCTAAATTGGGTCAACAGCCCTTGCTGGGTTTAACAGTTTGGCAATATGCAGCTATGCTCATTTTGGCAGCTATTGGTTTCCTTATTCATTTTATTACCTCCAGGATTTTCAGTTTTATCATCAGCCTAATTGCCAATTCAAATTTAGGCAAGGACCGATTCGATAAAAAAATGGTCAAAAGACTGGGACGTATTTTGAGTTACCTTTTGGTCAGTTACATGGTCTTTGTCTTTGTTCCTGTGCTTCAACTTCCCACCGGATTGGTTTTTTACATTTTACTATTCTTAAAGATTGCACGGACTATACTTTTTGTTCTGCTGGCATTGCGTATCGTGAGCCTTATACGTTCATATATGCTCCATGTTACCTCTCAAACAGCCAATCCTTCCGATGAACATTTGGTCCCGGTCATTGCCAGAATTATCAATGTGCTGATTATCAGTGCCGGATTTGTGCAAATATTAGGAATTTTCTACGTAAATGTCACAGCACTTATTGCAGGTTTATCTATTGGTGGTCTTGCTATAGCACTTGCGGCACAGGAGACTGTGAAAAATTTATTTGGTTCAATGATGATCTATGCCGATAAACCTTTCAAAATCGGTGACATGATAACCGTAGGAGCTGTAACAGGTACAATTGAAGACATAGGCTTCAGGTCCACACGCATACGTACCCTAGACACTTCGCTCATCTCCATTCCCAACGGAAACCTAATGAATGAAACTATCAATAATTTGGGCTTGAGAAAACAGCGCCGATACAATACTGCCATCAACATTGCCTATCATACCCCCCCAGCCCTAGTTGATAACTTTGTGGAGGGCCTACGCGAAATTGCTCTGACTCATCCCGAAGTTGACAAGAATGAAATTTATATCCACTTGAATAATCTGGGGCCATCTTCTCTGGACATCATCTTTGTTGTATTTTTTAATACCAATGACTGGGCATTAGAATTGAAGTGGAAAGAACAAATCATAAGTTCTATTTTAGAACTTGCTGCAAGTTTGGGTGTTCAGTTTGCATATCCTACTACTACAATGCACATAGAATCGATGCCCGAAAAGGTATCAAATATTAGCGATTATAAAGAAAAGTTAGCCAATGCAAACAGAAGGCTGGAACAGTTTAAGCAAAACCTGAAACTTAAATATCCTAATCCTGAAGATAATAGCGACCTTGAAAGTAGCGACAATAATTTTTAAAATATGGCAACTGAGAAATTAGAATTGTTAACCGTAGGCTTAGTTTAATTCTATTTTTAAATGAATGTAGGCCTGCACAGAAAAAAAAATGAATTTTACAGCGCAATAAGACAAAATAGCCTTTATTTTGCATCTAAGTTTTAAAAAATATCTGAATTATTATGATGGAAATGCTTTATTCGAGCGAAGCTTGGCTTGCCTTGATTACTTTGACCTTTCTTGAGATTGTTTTGGGAATCGACAATATTATTTTTGTATCCATCGTAACGGGAAAACTCCCACCCGAACAGCGCAAAAGAGCTACTCAGATTGGTCTTTTCCTTGCCATGTTCCTTAGGATTTTATTGTTGCTGGGTATTAATGTCCTGGTGCACATGAAAAATCCATGGTTTGTGCTCAATATCGGTTTCCTCAAAGCAGATATTACCGGTCAGGCTTTAGTATTATTACTCGGTGGCCTTTTCCTTATATACAAAAGCACAAAAGAAATCCACGAAAAGGTAAGCCATAGAGGACATGAAGAAGCAGAAATGCAAAATGCTGCTACCAAATCTTTTACCAATGTTATTTTACAGATCTTACTAATTGACCTGATTTTCTCGGTTGACTCTATTCTTACTGCGGTAGGTATGACCAATGATATCCCCGGCGCCTTGTTTATTATGATTACTGCTGTGGTAATTTCTGTTGGTGTAATGATGTTTTTTGCCTTCCCGATTGGTAAATTTGTAAATAAAAATCCATCTATTCAGATTTTGGGCTTATCCTTCCTAATTCTGATTGGATTTATGCTAATTACAGAAAGTATGCACCTTTCACATGCCGAACTCCTTGGACAACATGTAGGAGCAGTGCCAAAAAGTTACCTGTATTTTGCGATTGCTTTCTCTCTGATTGTCGAATTTATCAACCTAAGAGTTGATAGAAATGCCAAGCCAGATCTGTAAACCCAGCGCTAATTGAACATTTCTAAAATGCTTTTAACGGAACGTTCTGCTCTCAGATTGAAATCAAAATCTAGCCTTTCATAAGAAAGCTCGAATTTTTTCAATGTATCTCTGTGGCATTGGTCCAGCTCATCCCTTTCATTCTTTGAAAGTCGGGTACCATCTTGTACATAAGGCGTTTCAACAGGCAAATAAAGATACAAATCTGCCTTTTGAGTCCGGTACCAGGCCTCAGGCAAATTGAGATATTTGCCAAATTTATAAAAGGCGTAAGATTGGGTGATATGAATATCCGTATCCATTACTATGAGCGGTTTTAGGCTTTGAATGGCCAGTTCCGTTTCTCGTTGATGAGCCGCTGCTACCCTTTCCAAATCTTCATCTCGTCCGAAAGACGAGACAAACTTTTCAGAATCTGGAATCAATTCCCTACCCATTTCTCTAACTAATGCTGCATTGAAATATGTTGAGAGATATTCCGCCAAACTTGTCTTTCCTGTCGATTCTGTTCCCAAAATGACTACTTTCCTTTGGTAATGTGGTTTAACTGCATCTGGCAGAAAGTCCCAATTTTCATAGGGATTATTTCTGATTTTAGTGGCCGACACTGGGACTTCAGTTCTGGAGAGGTCAAAAGGCAGATGCTTGATTCCCATAAAATTTGCCACAAATTCCCCATAAGGCTCCGATGTGACGAGCAGATTTACATCTGGCAAAATCGACTTAAATTTTTCGGCCCATAGCTTTGAAAGCGCTTCAGAAGATACCGATGAATTTGGCAGTTCATCTTCCATGTAATTCAGCAGGCTGACTTTAATCTTAGTATTCGCAGCAAAAGTCTTTTCAATCCAGGCTTTGCGTAGAATTCCAGGTAGAGATTCGCAGTCGCTCACGCAGGGTACTACAATAAGTTCATCGCAATGCATTGCTGCAAATGCTATCATCGCCTGATGTCCCTTATGAAATGGCATAAATTTACCGAATACAAAAGCCTTTATCATGGAGTATTTATCATTGAATATTTTTCATTGGGCATTGAACATATTTCGTTGAATATTTATCATTGAACATTTCTAGGAAAATCGGAAATCTTTCCTCTTTCATTCGTTTCGCTTTCCTCAAAACTAGTACCTAGTTCCTGGTACCTGGACACTCTGAACTAAATAGATCTTTCCCCTTTCAATGCGGCATTAAAATACCGCCCTCTCTCGCTATTATTTTTTCATAGGCTAAAGCCTTTTGAAAAAATTCGTTACACGGAACTTCGTTTCTTTCCTCTTTCCTCTAAACTAGTACCTGGTACCTGGCTACTCTGTACTAAATAGATCTTTCCTCTTTCAATGCGGCATTAAAATACCGCCCTCTCTCGCTATTATTTTTTCATAGGCTAAAGCCTTTTGAAAAAATTCGTTACACGGAACTTCGTTTCTTTCCTCTAATCTAGTACCTAGTACCTGGCTACTCTGTACTAAAAAAATCATTCACACTTTCATCCTCTTCCCGTACCAATTATAAAGGCCATAGGAAGCTATGAGCAAGAAAATAATATATTCAATGGAAACAACATACAGACCTCTATAGAAATAAATAAAAATGGAAATAAAATCAATCAAAACCCAAAAGACCCAGCTTTCCCATTTCTTTTGAGCAAGCAGAAAAGTTGCGATAACCGAAGCAATCGCGGTGAAAGCATCGAGATAAGGCAAAGAGGCTTCTTTTGAAAAAATTTGAGGAAGTAAACTATGTAACTCACTCATTAATATACCCCAAAAAAAGGTTCCAAATAATAAAATGAATAAATAAAGCGGCCAAATTTTAGGTTTTAAATTACTGATTTCTAATTTCTTATCAACCGCTCCCTTTGCCCAACTTTTCCAGCCATAAACCGTGGTGGCCATAAAAAACACCTGTAAAAACATATCGGAATACAGCTGCGATTGATAAAACAGCAGAAAAAAACAAAAGATATTAACAATTCCGGCTGGCCATGTCAATATATTGGTTCTTGCGGCCCACCAAACGGAGAGCAGACCTGTGAGTGTCCCCACAAGTTCAATAAGACTGAGGGGATAAGATCCAATTTTAAAAACGATAAAATCTATGCTTAAAATACCCAATTAGCCTATGTTTTTAAAGTCTTTGATAATTTTTTGAACCAAGATATTTGATGCTCCGTAGCTTACAAAAATAAGATCCAGCCCGCTACGTTCAAATTTTTTCAGATTGTACATAATGGCATCATAGAGCCAGGAATCGGGATTTCCGAATACGCCGCCGCCAACTAATGTAAGGAAAAGTTTATTGCTTTTACCTACATTCAAATTATCTATCGCTGCCAAAAAAGTAGCCTCATAAGTGGCTTCCAATATCATTTTTCCAAAAGGCTCCCAATCCTTTGCCGAAATTCCGCTGTAGGCAACCGGCACTCCCGAACAATACACCTGTGTTACTTTAAAAGAACCTGGGAACGCTGTAACTTCTGCTCTATGCTGAATACCTACTTTGAGCAAGCCTTTCAGATGCTCGTATTCGTCACTATTAAGACCTGCCATTTTATTTTTAATCTGCTCAAGCCCCATTGCATTTGCTAGACAGTAACCGTTTTTCATATTCCAAAGCTTGCTGTTCTCAACCTGAAAGAAATGTTCAATATCTTCAAGGCAGTCAATCTGTAAGTCGGCTGACTGACCGATTTGCCCCTTAATATCAACATAATAATTGCGGTAAACAGTTCCTGCCCCACAGGCAATTGCGCAGGCAGGTCCCTGTGTATGGTCATAGTCATAAATACCGACACCAGACTCGGGGATTGCATTGGGCGATGCCATTTCCAAAAGATTAAACTGTGAGGCCGCCTGAAAAACAGCTCCCTTATTTTCAATTTGTCCGTGCAGTTTTTTCACATCTCCAACAAGCTCGCTCAGATTTATTTTTTGATCCTGAGCGATCACTGTTTTTCTCAAATCAGACAAGGAGGCCAATTTAAAAACACCTGGATCATAACAATGCCCGTTGACCACTGAGCATATCAGGCCATTTTCAAGCTTCAGATTATTTCTAACCTGTTCGGGATTTTGCTCGGTAAAGCCAAAGAGTTTTTCGAACCAATTCATATTTTTAGATTATCAGACTTGAGATTATCAGACATTAGCTTCTTTTTGAGACTTGAGCCTTTTAGACGCTAGACTACTTACTCAATCAACGAATAAGGATGAACTTCAAAACAATGAACTAATCTCTTAATCTCTTAAAAACTAAACAAAATCATCCCATAAAAATTCAGGGGTGCCGTGACAAAATACTTTGGCAGGCCATCAAAATCCACATAACCCTGATTGTAATAATTTGTATTCAGCAGGTTATTGACCATGAATCGGAATTCCCATCCCCGAAATCTGTAACTCAGCTGAGCATTGAGCAAGAGATAGTCGTCCAAACTCACCGAATTGGAAAAATCGATAAAGGAACTGCTCTGATAGCGAGCATCGAGACCAATTCTAAAGCCATTGAAAATATAGGAAATCGATTGATTAACGATAAACTTGGGCGTAAGAATAGGGCTGAAACTGATGCCCTGATCTTTTATGAGACTGTAATTAAAACTGGAGGCATTGCTAAGCAAAAGTCCTTTGATAGGCTCATAACTTCCCTGAATCTCCAATCCTGAGCGAAAACTGCGCGCAAAAGCAGAATTTAACGCAAGTGCATTTGGCCCAAACTGTCCATTCAGCACAATTTCATTGCGAAACTGCACTAGAAAAAGATTGGCGCCAATTTGCCAGTTTTTGCCGGCACTGCGATAACCCAATTCCTGATCCAATACAAATTCGGCATTGCTGATAAAGGTCACAATCTGAAAAATACTGTCAAATCGAGGCTCGTCATTACCGCCAAAAATATCTGTTCTCGTTGGTTCGCGACCAACTGAACCAATGCTGTAGTAAAGCGTTGAATTTTTACTAGCCTGCCAACTGAGACCAGCACGGGGATTCAGAAAAGACCAGTCAAGATTCATTTTGCTAAATCGTCCACTAAAATCGAAGCGATTGTAACGACCCTGAACATCAGCAAAAATATTGAATGAGCCAATTTTATAAGCTGCTTTGGCAAAAACTGAAGCATCGCTTTTGAAACCGCGGTTTGAGTACATTTCACCAAAAGAAGGCTCAGAACCTGTATGACTTCTGGTATAAAATGTAGCCTGTAAGCCCGCACTCATGTCGAGATTACCGATTTTAGTGTTGAAATTACTAAAAATGCCGCTGTAATGAGAACGAAAAGCAAAGTTCATCAGAAAAGGAGGATCGGAACTCCAGAGCGGATTGTTGTAATCGAAATCGTAATTACCATCCAGAAAATTGTAAAAGACTGTGGTTGACAAAGTACTTTTGGAATTAGGGAAAAATTTATGCTCCAGCATTGTCAGACTCTGTACAAAGCGGTCGTCTTCGGCATTAGTATTAGCATTGAAACGCCTGTCCGTACGGATAAGACTGTCAGAAACACCCAACCAGGCCATTTTATTCTGCTGATGCCCAACAAACCCTGTGAGTTTGAGCAATTGTTTCTTACCAAAAAGCATTCCGCTGTAAAAAAGCGATTGGGATGTATTTCCTGAATGTCTTTTGTATCCGTCGGAATTCAAATGAGTGGCTCTGACATAAAAGGCTTTATTTTTTCTGATTCCGCTCTGATATTCTGCAAAAGCCCGGTAGCTGTTGAATGAGCCATAACCCAATCCCAAAGATCCCTGAGCCGAGTCCGAAAGATTAGGCGACAAAAACTGCATACTGCCGCCATAGCTCGCCGTGCCATTTTGACTAAGACCCACTCCGCGCTGAATCTGCACTTCTGAAATGGAATTGAGAAAATCGGGATAATTTGAAAAATATACGCCCTGATCCTCTGGTTCATTCAGTGGGACGCCATTCAAAGTCATATTGATGCGGGTCTGATCGATTCCGCGCAGGCGGATATAAGAATAGCCCTGTGAGTTGCCTGCATCGGAATAAACGGTAAGAGATGGGCTGAGCTGACTCAAAATATATGATGGCTCCTGCCCGATATTCAAATCCCCAAACTGTTCAGGTTTTATATTCTGAAAGCTTACTGGGGTTTTATCATCGGCTATGTAAACCTGCATACCAATAACTAAAGTATCGGTCTCGATTTGGGGAAGATTGATTTGTTGCGCTGACATTAAAAGTGGTATGAGCGCTACCAATAAAACAATCAAATACTTAATCATGGGTCAATTACTTATCTGACAAGAAAAAATATGTGGGGGTTGAAGTTTAGGATAAAACCTTACTCATTTTCCACTCTTCTAATTTTTGCCCCCAGCGCATTAAGGCGCTGATCGATCTTTTCGTAACCCCGGTCAATCTGATTGATCTGATGAATAGTACTTGTTCCCTTGGCCGACATTGCCGCAATAAGCAGTGAAACCCCAGCGCGAATATCGGGCGAGGTCATGCTGATGCCACGAAGTGAATACTGACGATTGAGGCCGATAACCGTAGCGCGGTGCGGGTCGCAAAGAATAATTTGTGCACCCATATCAATCAATTTATCGACAAAGAAAAGTCGGCTTTCGAACATCTTTTGGTGAATGAGCACCGAACCGCGAGCCTGAGTAGCGACAACAAGAAGGATACTCATCAGGTCGGGTGGAAAACCAGGCCAGGGAGCATCGTAAACATTCATGATTGACCCGTCTATAAAAGACTGGATTTCATAAATATCCTGCTGTGGTACATATATATCATCGCCAATCACTTCGAAACGGATACCAAATCGAGAAAAGGTTGGCAAAATATTGCCGAGCATATCGACTCTTACATTTTTAACCGTAAGTTCAGACTGTGTCATAGCAGCCATTCCAATGAATGAACCAATTTCTATCATATCGGGCAAACAGCGGTGACCCGTTCCATAAAGTTCCCCTACGCCTTCAATTACCAATCGGTTAGACCCTACGCCACCGATACGCGCGCCCATGCTATTGAGCATTTTACACAATTGCTGCAAATAAGGCTCGCAAGCCGCATTATATATTGTGGTAACACCCGTGGCCATTGCCGCTGCCATCAGTACATTTGCGGTACCCGTCACCGAAACTTCATCCATCAGGATAAAAGTCCCACGCAGTTTATCGGCCTTGAGGAGAAAGATATTGGATGCTTCTATAAATTCATAATCAACCCCAAGATATTGTAAACCATTGAGGTGTGTGTCCATGCGTCGGCGTCCAATTTTGTCACCACCAGGTTTTGGTAATACTGCCTTTCCAAACCGGGCAAGCAGAGGCCCCATAATCATAACCGAACCACGAATAGAACCTGCTTTACGCACAAAATCCTCGCTCTGCATATAGTCGAGGTCGATATTTTTGGCACAGAATATATAGGTATTATCATCCACTTTCTCCACTTCAACACCCAGGCCCTCAAGCAGTTTTATTAGAAAAACAACATCAACTATGTTAGGAATATTTGAAATGGTTACCTTTTCGGCTGTTAATAATACAGCACAAATTACCTGAAGTGCTTCGTTTTTTGCTCCCTGTGGTGTAATAGACCCACTTAGCCTTGCTCCTCCTTCAACTATGAATGATGCAGATTTTGACATATTGATTTTATATCTTTGAAATGAGCTAATTGTTTTCAACCCGAAAGATAAGATTTTTAGCTCAAAGAATAATAAAAAATATGCCCATACTCTTTGATAGAATATGGGCACAATATTGCAATTAAAAGGACTAACCAATGAACAGTTTAAAAAGTTCCATTTCTTTAAAAAAAATTGAAAAATAAATGAGCAGCTATTATTTCTTAAAAAAACTTAAGAATTGAGTGGCAAAAAACTTATTTTCGCTAAGCTGATTTTAAAACCTAAATTTCTTTTTGAAAATGACCCTTGAAAACGATAAAAATTCAACTTCTAATGCCAAATTGCTTGGCATAGTTGTACTCATTGTCACCCTTGTTGTATTGGGCATTTGGCTCTACTCCATCATAAAATGGATTATCTATGGCTTTTTAGCCTTGTTGATAATTATACCGCTTTTTTTGAACAGAAAAATGGTATCAGCTATTATTACTTACATATCAGGCTTGTACAAAAAACATACTGCCCTAGGTGTATTGGGTACTTTAGGTGCCATTATTGCTTTTTTACCTTTTTCTGCTTTTTTGGTTCTAAAAACCATTTGGGAGAATTTGAGTTCCAGAAATTCAAAAAAAAAGACCAAAGCAACCTCATTAGATGATGTCATGCCCTCTGATAATATTCTCTTGAATACTGAGGAACAATTACAACTACCCGAAGAGCCATTGCCGCAGGACATTGATACAAAATTTCCTCCTACCGAGCAATAAGTATCAAAGTTCCCATAGCTCAATCAAAACTAAATTGGCTTTACAAAAAGAAAAATCCGACAATGGCCATTTTTAAAACTAAGATAAATTCAAATCAGGCCGCTGCTTTAGAAAACAGAGCCGAAATGTTGGCGCTGATTGATACATTAAATAAGCATCTGTCGGAAAGCCGATTTCAGGGCAAGGAAAAACATATTGAGAAAGCGCTGAAACAGGGTAAATTGACTGCAAGAGATCGAATCGAACTGTTATTGGATAGAGATTCTTTTTTCCTGGAATTACTACCCCTGATTGGTTTGGATGGCGATGGTTTTGGGCCCGGCGGAACTACGGTATCTGGAATAGGACTTGTAGAAGGCCGATTATGTATTATTAATGCCAATGTTGGCACCAATAAGGGTGGAGCTATCGATAAAGCAACACTACAAAAGACAATTAGAATCAGTGAAATAGCTTCCGAAAATAATTTAACTGTTATTAATTTGGTAGAATCCTCCGGGGCAAACCTGCCGGAACAAGAACAGATTTTTAACTACGGTGGTGAAATCTTTCGCGAAATAACAAGAAGATCCAGAAAAGGATTGACTACCATCTCCTTAGTTTTTGGAAACAGTACTGCCGGTGGCGCTTATGTTCCAGGTATGTCAGATTATGCTGTTTTTGTTAAAAACAATGCTAAAGTTTTCCTCGCAGGACCACCGCTTGTAAAAATGGCCACTAATGAAATTGTGGACGATGAAACCCTTGGAGGGGCCGAAATGCACAGCCGGATATCGGGCGTATCGGATTATTTGGCGGAAGATGAATACGATGCCTTGCGCATTGCGAGAGAAATTGTGTGTACATTACCTGAGGCAAAACCACATTTGGAAGCAAGTTCAATTGTAAACCCTCCCCTGTTTTCAGCCGAGGAAATATTGAATTTTATACCTGCCGACATCAGAAAAAGTTTCGATGCCCGCGAGCTCATAGCTAGAATTTGCGATGGCTCTGAATTCTCTGAATTTAAACCAGATTATGGCCCTACCCTAGTATGTGCCTTTGCAAAAATAGGCAACTATCCAGTAGGATTCATTGCCAACAATGGGGTGCTTTTTTCAGAAGCTGCCAATAAGGGCACTCACTTCATCCAACTATGTAACCGTCAGAATATACCTTTGATTTTTCTGCAAAATACAACCGGCTTCATGGTTGGTTCTGCTTATGAAAAGGATGGCATTATTAAACATGGGGCAAAACTCATTAATGCCGTATCGAACAGTGATGTGCCCACAATCACCATTCTAATTGGCTCTTCATTTGGAGCAGGAAATTATGCCATGAATGGCAGAGCCTATCAGCCTCGTTTTCTATTTAGTTATCCCAATGCCCAAATTGCCGTGATGGGCCCCGAACAACTCAGTGGGGTGATGCTGATGATACAAAAACAAGCTGCTGAGCAGGCAGGAATTCCTTTCGATGAAGAAAACGCAAAAGAGATCGCAGCTTACATGATGCTGCAGGTCAAGAAAAACTCTACGGCTTGGTATGCCAGTGCTCAGGGTTGGGATGATGGCATTATTGATCCAAGGGACACAAGAACAGTGTTAAGTATCTGTCTGGCTGTGGTGTACAATCAGGAAATCAAGGGTAGTGACAATTTCGGCATTTTCCGAATGTAGTAATGCCAAAGAAGGTTCATCACTTTCCTCCTCTAGATCAAAATCTTCGGACAAAAGTATTCAGCTGAGAGAAATATATCGATCTGCTTCCTATTTATTTTAATTGAAAACAGTCATATTCAGATATTAACTAAGCAGAAAATCCATAGTTCCAGCCGCTTCCTTTTCTTTGTAATTCTGCTGGATTTTATCGGGCAATTCATTGAAATTGCAGGATACAAAGTATAAATCCAATGCGGAATTTTTCGAGCCGATGCCGCAAAGTGCGATAGAATTGTCAAGGCATTTCAGATTGAGCTCACTGCTGCTTCTTCCAAAGGGATAAGTTTCAAGATTTAGCTCATCTCCAAGCTCAGAATTGATGCTGTAAACAGCCCTGGTATCTTCCTGCCCCAGATTAAAAA
>JBILRK010000397.1:0-3263 GCA_044372705.1 Saprospira sp.
CGCCTTCGCTTTTCGCGAGTCGAAAACTAGTTTGGATAATTCGGCATCAAGCAATTCCAAATTGCCTTTGCTTTCATATTCCAATCCTTTCAACAAATGGGTTAAACGCATTTTTAAGTTATAATTTTATTTTATCCTAATACTAAGGTTATGTTCTGAACTGCTTTTATGCTTTTACCTGCTTTCACAGATTGAGATTTTACTTTTCCTACACCAACTACTTTCACTTTCAAACGCCTGTTCTCGAGCAGATAAAGTGCATCTTTCAATCCCATTCCAACTACATTTGGCACTATATCGTCCTGTACACTTCTACCCAACAGCGTTATTGAATCATTTTCAACAAAACCTACCGACCAATCACTTTTTGAATCGTCCGCATAGGGCATATTCAGGTGATCTAAGAGCGTTTTAAGGTCATTTTTATTACCAACCTGCAGTTTTGGCAAGGTACCATCTGTGTAAACAAATTTCTCTTTATTGATAGAGGAATGCGACTCGATTGAAGAAGCGTAGCAATAATCTGCTATTTTCCTAAATACAGGCGCTGCTACAATACCGCCAAAATTGCCCCACTTCGGATTTGTAACTACTACAATACAGGAATAAACTGGATTATCGGCTGGAAAAAACCCAGCAAAAGACGCACGATATTGTTTAGATTCTTTGCCCGTTTGATAATCCTTCCAGTTGATAATCGCCGTACCAGTTTTTCCGGCAATTTTATATTGTGGCGTGTAAATATTATGTGCCGTACCATGAGTACTTGAAACAACTCTTGTAAGCAGCTCCCTTGCTGTGTCCAGCGTTTTTTTGGACGCAATTCTTTTTTTCACAGTAACCGGATCAAATTTCTCCACCAAATCGCCATAAGACCTAACTTCTTTTACCAAATGAGGTTTCATCATCTGTCCGCCATTTGCAACAGCATTGTAAAAGGTCAACATTTGAAGTGGTGACATTTCCAATTCATATCCTATCGCCATCCACAGCGCTGAGATTCCTGACCAGTCCTTTCGGTTGGGGTCCTTTATGAATGGTGGACGCTCTCCGCCAACATCAATACCTGTAGGTTTATCAAGTACCATTTCGCTGAGTCTTCTGATAAACTGCATTTGTTGCTCTTTACTGCCATTGTAATATTTGTGAATAGTTTTTGCTATTCCCACATTGGAAGACATTTCAAAAACATCCCCCAAAGTGGTATAATAAATACCATGAGGGTAAGCATCTTCCATAACAGCATCATAAAATTTCCATTTCCCCTTATTCAAATTAACTGTGTCATCGAGTTTAACATGCCCATCTTCAAGCAAGGCGATCATAGATGCAAGTTTAAATACAGATCCGGGTTCAATGTTCTCCCCTACAGCATAATTAAAATCCTCCCAATATTGAGTACGCTCTTTATTAAAACCTATATTGGCAATGGCCTTAATCTCCCCTGTTTTTACATCCATTACAATAGCACAGCCATGCTCTGCTTCGTAAGTTTCGAGTGCTTCAAGCAAAGACCTTTCGGTTATATCCTGTATATCAACATTAATAGTTGTCAGAATATCATTGCCTGCTTTTGGTTCTACATTAGCAATATCATTAACCGGCACCCAAATGTCCTTGCCCAACTGTTGCATCCACATCAGTCCCTCTTCACCCGATAGTACATCGTTCCAATATCCCTCCAAACCAATAGCCAATGTGTCTTTATCATTTTTCTGACCCTCGAGTACCCTATTGTAACCTATTGTTCTATTTGCCAACATTTTAAAAGGATATTGTCGCTTGGACATTTCCATAATTATTAGTCCGCTTTTCATTTTATTACCCGAGTTGAATATTGGGTAAGTTTTTATTTGCTGCAACTCATTATAACTAACATTTTTTCTAATCAAGAAAAATTTATCTTTCGACTCTCTGGCCCTTATTAACTTATCTCTTAATGCATTAGCTGTTAAATCTTCATCAATAAAACTTGACAAAAGCGTAGAAATAGTATCGAGATAATAAACAAAGCTATCTTGGTTTGGAATAGTCAGGTCCCAATTTAACTGATAATATGGCAGCGATGTAGCCAAAAGACTTTTCCCGTCATCTGCCAAAATATTACCCCTTGCAGCTTTTACCGGCCTTTTTCTTATATGCATACTATCGGCCTGTTCTCTTAGCTCAGGCCCCTCTATGATTTGAAGCGTTCCTATACGTAATATGATTATAAAACAGCCTAGCAGCATGACAAACATCACGACATAAATCCGCCATAGGACTTCGTTCCTGCTTTCGACGGTTTTATTTTGATTGTTGACAGACATAATTGCTTTTGCTGATATTTATTTTTTACTTTTTTCTACTTCTATTTTTTTGGGCTTACCAGATAAAGGTTTTAGTCCCAAGTGACCAACTTTTTCAAAAACTCTCGACTGCATACTTTCATACATCAATTCTGACTTTATGGTGTTGCTCTTCCAGCTGGTTTTTTCCAAATCACTCTGTAAAAACTTTATTTCCTTAATCACTTTTAAAGCATAGTGCGAATTTGCTATATATATAATGCCCAGAAAGGCCAGAAAAAAAATAAAGTTTATGTTTTTGAAAATATAATATGCACTGATATTTAGACTGCCGAAAAAGGGAGACTTAGAGGCGCTTTTTCTGCGGCGCTTCTGCAGCTCTTCCTCTGCCGGTTTTTCCACCTCTTTGGGTTTAAATCTGTTCTGTGCCATTTTTTATACCTTTTCTGCAATCCTTAATTTTGCCGATCTTGCCCTGTTATTTTCATTGATTTCATTTTCAGATGGCAGAATCGGTTTTTTATTAATTGCTTTTAGCGGACATTTAAATCGTCCAAACTCATCTTTTTGGGGCTCCTCTTCAAAGCTGCCATTTTTTATCCAATTCTTTACCAATCTGTCTTCCAATGAATGATATGTCAACACCACCAATCTCCCACCTGGTTTTAAAATTTCAGTTGCTTGAACCAGTAAATCTTTCAAAGCGTCTATTTCTTCATTTACTTCCATTCTCAAAGCCTGAAAAACTTGCGAAAGATATCTGTTCGCTTTACCCATTACGTAGGGTTCCATAATTCTTAAAAGATCTGATATTCTTTCAATTTTCATTTGCTGTCTTGCCTGAACTATTGCATTTGCAAGAGTTTTGGCATTCCTTACTTCCCCATAAAATCCAAATATATTTTGAAGTTTTTCTGCACTATATGTATTCAAAATATCTTTGGCAGTTAATTCTCCCGATTGATTCATTCTCAT
>JBILRK010000398.1:0-3251 GCA_044372705.1 Saprospira sp.
TTGTTTTGGCACTATGCTGCTTATGCTAGCTTTGAGAAAATCGCTAATAGTTAACTCGCTAATGATTGCTATTGTATCAGAAAGCTCTTTGGGCATATCTTCAATAGTAGCTATGTTTAAAAGCTTGTAATTTTTGTTTTGGGCTTGCATCTGAGTTACAAGTTCGGCATCAATTTTAAATGCAATATTATAGATAACGCCATTCTGCGATTTTAATGCTTGGAAAGAAAAAAACAGTGCGAATGTTAAGAGTATTTTAAACATGATTTAAGTGTTTTATATTTGTTTTAGTTGAAGTTTAAAACTAAAAAAGCCATACCTATTAGGATACGGCTTTTAACAAAAATATATTTTAAGCTATTTCGTCTGAACATCAGATGCAATAACATTTGCTTTGATGGTAAGTCTTGTATCGCCAGGAGTGGTGTTAGCAGTAAGCGTAACATATTTGGTTTCTGAACCCTTTTTACCTTTGGAATTGAATTCAACTTTGATTTCACCACTTTTGCCAGGAGCAATAGGTTCTTTAGGATATTCAGGCACAGTACAACCACAAGATCCTTTTGCATCAAAAATAGTAAGAGGCTTATCTCCAGTATTTTTAAATTTGAACTTATAAGTTACTTTTTCACCTTCTTTTACACTTCCAAAGTCATGGACATCTTTGTCAAAAACCATGGTGGTAGAATTCTGAGGCGTAGTTGCATTTGTTTGCGGGCTGCTGGCGTTGGTAGCAGAAATAGATGGCTGTTCTGTTGTACCTGGAACAGTTGCTGGATTATTTTCTTGGCTTAAACCCTGTTTTGCTTTTTCTGCATCCGCAGTTGATGGGCCATTATTACAGGCAGCAAAAGATAAGATTGAAAATAAAGCTAAAGCTTTTGTTGTTGTACGAAGACTAAAAAAGTTTTTCATATCAAAATTTGATTTTGCAAATGAAATGAATGAATTTGATTTAATTAATTACAAAGTTATATTTTTAAAACAATCAGAACAAAAATAAATTTTTAACTGACCACTATTTAACAAAAATTTATGAAAGCAGTTTACACATTGAACATAAATTCTAAAAGATCGCCGTCATTTACAACGTATTCCTTGCCTTCTTGGCGCATAACGCCATTTTCCTGAGCGCCTTTCCATCCGTTGTGTTTTACAAAATCAGCGTAGCCTACGGTACGTGCTTTAATAAAACCTCTTTCGAAATCGGTATGGATAACTCCAGCCGCTTGCGGAGCCTTAGTGCCAACTTTGATAGTCCAGGCGCGAACCTCTTTTTCACCTGCTGTGAAGTAGGTGATTAGCTCCAATATATTGTAACAGGCTTTGATAACCTTATTTACACCTGGTTCACTCAAGTTCATATCTGCCAGAAACATGGCTCTTTCTTCTGATGATTCAAGTTCTGAAATTTCAGCCTCAATTGCGGCAGAGATAAAGATAATTTGTGCATTTTCAGCTTTTACCGCTTCAATAAAACGAGTGGTATGCTCATTGCCGGTATTGACCGAAGCTTCATCAACATTGCAGACATAAATAACTGGTTTGCCGGTAAGGAGCAATAATTCTTTGAAGAATTTATGGTCGTCTTCATTTTCAAGTTCATCAAAACTGCGCGCTGGCTTTTCATCTTCGAGATGTTTGAGCAATGCTTCGCAGATGCCAAGTTGTCTCAATACCTCTTTATCTTGTCCTTTGGATAATTTACGCAGACGGTCGGCTCGTTTTTCAAGCGTTTCCATGTCTTTAAATGCCAATTCCATATCGATAATTTCTTTATCGCGAACAGGATTAACCGAACCATCCACATGTACCACATTTGGGTCTTCAAAACAACGCACCACATGCACGATGGCGTTTACTTCTCTAATGTTTGCCAAAAACTGATTGCCCAAACCTTCACCTTTGCTTGCACCTTTTATCAAACCTGCAATATCGACAATATCTACAGTTGTTGGTACAACACGTTGCGGATTGATCATCTCGGCAAGTTTGTCAAGTCTTTGGTCTGGTACCGTAATAACACCAACATTCGGGTCTTTAGTCGCAAAGGGATAATTGGCAGCCAGCGCTCCGGCCTGAGTAAGTGCATTGAAAAGGGTCGATTTTCCAACATTGGGCAGACCGACGATTCCACATTGTAATGCCATTTTATTTTGGTTGTAATTTGATTAAAAAGAATAAGCGCTGCAAAATTATACAAATTTCAGAAAGGAACTAAGCATTCACAAAAAATTGTCAAAGCATCTTAAGTGATCATTCATAAATAATGATATGATTGCCAAACGGGTTTTGGATTGATAATCTGCATTTTACGAAGTAAAATATCAGTATTTTGAGCATCAAAATCAGTGCGGATCAGTATTATCATATTTATATCCGTGTTTTAAATTTTTATTATAAAAACACAGATTAAGCGGCAAATACTGATTGATACAGATCTTCTATACTGATCATTTTCCTTCAGAAAATAACAGATTTGCAAATAATATCACCGAAACATTTCATCATAATTCTGCTTAGCGTGATTTTCGGAAAATAGGTATTATTGTTTTGGGTCTATTATTTAAATCATATTAAAAATATGCATTTAGTCTAAAAGCAATTGACAGCTTTCAGTACAAATACGCAGAATTGCGTATTGCAGGATTTTGGCACTAATCGGAATTTTGTAAAAAATTTAAAAGTCATAAAAAATTAAAATCATGAAAATCCTAAGCATTCTTTTATTATTTGTTTGCTCTATGAGTTACGCTCAAATGGTTGAATATAATATAATTCACAATCAACCGGCCTTTCCAAAGTATTCTTTAAATCTCGATCTGATGAATATGGATGTAAATACCGGAAATTTTGACAATCTTTCCCTCAATGCCGGTCTATGGGGTTATGCTAGCATTGCTGGTGGACTTGAAGCACAATTTACAGTCAGACAAAGTTATTTACAACTTGCAAGACTTGTTAATAAACAATATGTTGGTAATACAGAAGTAAATCTGGGAGCTGCCTTTTTCTTGAATAAATTTAGCCGAAGCGAAAATGTCAGAGTTATTTTAAATCAAAAAACACTTGGCGATGGCGCTACTTTGACAACTTCTATAAGGGTGCCAGCTACAGTGTCATACAAGTTGGGTGTTCAGGGAGGATTTCATTTCAGGTCTTCGCCATTTGGGTCCGAAGTGGGTGATTTAAATATGACCAATACGGGAATTTATGCTGGGGCAGTTCTCCGTCGTTCGAATTCCGTAAAG
>JBILRK010000400.1:0-3250 GCA_044372705.1 Saprospira sp.
TTATTTCTTCTTCATACTGTTCCTATCTTTTTCATGTCGCTGTGCAAAGGACAAAGGATCCATAAGCATTCCAACAGGTTTTATACCTTATGAGCCCGGCCACTATTGGGTTTACAAAGATTCCGAGGGTTTTGTCGATACCCTGAAAATAGAACAGAATGAGAAATCATCCGAAGGAATTAAAGTTGATCTCAATTCACAAAAATGGCTGATTAAATCTCCCGATTCAATTTTTGTTCGTTGCCAAAGCCGAGGAGGCGGAGAATTCAGCATGCCGCTTTTTATTAAAATAAAAGACAAAACTGAATATAATACCTGTCTGGGAGATGTAGTTACAGTGGTTGAGGCGCAAAGACTGAAAGAACCCCAGGTGATTTCAGGAAAGGCCTATATTGACTGTACCGAATATTTTATCAAACCTTACACCAAGGTAATAGTAGCCGACAGGGTTGGGCCCATTAAATATACCTACCTGGATGTGGATGGGCAAATAAAATCGGAGAGGGTTCTTATTGATTTTAAATAAAAAAGCAGAAGCTGCCCATAATTCTGCCTTTCAAAAACCATAATAAAATTATTTCAGGCTGAATTTCTTTTGATAGGCACCATTGTCAATGAGTAGGACATAAAAGCCTTGAGGTAGAGCCTCGAGATTTATGACATTGAAGTTGCCCGATAAAGTTCCATTTTTTACAAATTGACCTGCGATGTTATAAATTTCATAGGACTGCCCTAATAGACCGTCAGGTATTTGTAGATTTATAGATTCTGTTGCCGGATTAGGATAAAGAAGGATTTCCCCAGATGTTGTTTTATCGGATAGCGCTATGATATTACTGTAATGAAAAGTACCATCCAAGTCGGTCTGTTTTAGGCGATAATAGTGAATTGCAGCTGAATTTGGACGATTATAAAAATCGTAATAAAGGGCTTCGTTTGAATTTCCCTGCGCTGCTTTTGAGGGGGTTTGTCCCAAAGTTTGAAATTCGTAAGCATCTGTTGAGTACTCGGGCTCGAAGTGAGCGCAATTATCCTCCGATGCCGTTGCCCAATAGAGATAATGGTATCCTTCCGATTCTTTTTTTGCATTGAAATACATCAGTTCAACCGGGAGCAAGCAAACATCGATGTTGAAACTAAAAACCTGCGGATTGCCATTGCAAGAATTGGCAGTTGGTGTAACTGTTAGGGTAGCTGTTCCTGTAGAAGCTGTAAAGGCTGCAATATTTCCCCTGCCATTTGCGGCAAGCCCTATTGATGTGTTGTTGTTCGACCAGTTGAAAGTTGTACCCGATACACCATTACCCGAAAAATTGATAGCCGATGTTTGTTGCCCGCTGCACAAAGTCTGATCGGCAGGGTCATTTACGGTAGGAATTGGATTAATGGTCGGAGTAAATGTTTGCGTGCAATTTACACCATTACTTGTTACAGTTAACTGCACAGGATTCGTTATCGCTGCTATGCCGGCATTAATGGATGTAAAACTAAAATTAGTGCCGCTGCCGCTCAATTCGAAACTACCGTTGTTATCTCTGTCGGCACCCCAGTTAATAGTATAAACGCCATTTCCTCCTGTTGGAACCGATTGAAAATTAAGGATCGTCCCGGCGCATTGTTGTCCGGTAGGGGCCAATCTTGTTCCTCCGCTACCAATTACATCGATTATTCCGTTGGTTGTGGCGGCAGTACACGGATTTCCACTAGTCGTAACAGAGAAATTAAATCTCCCCGTTTGAGATGGTGTTCCGCTTATTCGAAGATTGCTACCGCTCACAGTAGCAGTTAGCCCGCTTGGTAGACCAGAAACAGTAGCATTGGTTGCGCCTCCTCCTAAGGTCATGTTTATGTCCGTCATTGCATTATTAAGACAAACAGTTCTGTTAGAAGCAGCTGTTATTGTATGATTAGGGTTGATAGTATAAGTGAAGGTTTGTGGCGGCCCGCTGCAGCCATTTACCGGAGTTACCGTAACAGTTGCAGTGCCAGCTCCAGTTGGATTAAATGAGGATATGTTTCCCGTTCCCGAAGCTCCCAAACCGATAGCAGTATTGTTATTACTCCAGTTAAATGTTGCTCCCGGACTTCCGCTAAAACCAACGGCAGCAGTCGCGGCACCTACGCACCTCACCTGATCTGCAGGGTCGGACATTGTAACTGAACAACAAGGCGCATTCACATTGCCAATGGTAATAAATTGTCGACCAGGATCGGTACAGGCTACGCGGTTATTTCGGCAATTGGTTTCACCACCTACTGCACCACAAAGGTTTGGAGCAGCTGCAGAGGTTCGGTCAACCGTCGGAGCGGAATTATAAGTGACAGTTATACTGTTTACGGTGCCTGTTATGTTAATGGTTACTAAGCCATTCACGCCGTTGCAGACCATATTGCCAATAATCGTAACTGTTCCTGTTCCATTTCCTGTTACTGTCTGTTCGCCGGGTTGTGCCTGAGTAACATTGATTGTTGCTGCAGGACTGGTAGTAATGACAACTCTGTCGGTCCATGATGAGCTACAAAAAGCTGCACAGGGATTATTTCTATTGATGTCAAAAATGTTAAAGCTGGGATTAGTGGCCGAAGCACTGAAATTCATTGTTACAGTGGTCGATGTCGCTAGGTTTGCCCAATTATGGTCCAAGGCAAGACCAGTCCCATTGGTAGGGCTATAAGTTACACCGGCATCATCGAATCGGGGCGCTGTATTCTGGAAAAGAGAACCTGCAACATTGACACTCATATTGCAATTG
Organism: Saprospira sp.; assembly: GCA_044372705.1. Taxonomy (GTDB): domain Bacteria; phylum Bacteroidota; class Bacteroidia; order Chitinophagales; family Saprospiraceae; genus Saprospira. Next base: position 2,754 of record JBILRK010000400.1, read on the forward strand.
CCGTTGGAAAGTGTTGCGCTTGTAGCGCCTGTTGTCCAGGTCGCCCAATCGAAGACCTGGGCATTGGAAATGTTGAAAATTATTAAGTTAAGGCCAATTATTAAGTAAAGTTTTTTCATTTGGGGGAGTAATTTAAATTTATTTCATTTTCACAGCGTATCAGGCAACGAAAATATTAATCCCTCCAAAATTTAAATAATCAATTTTTTAAAATTATTCGATTTATAATTTTAACTATTTTTAATAAAAAGGCTATATTTACTATGTTGTTAATATAAATAATTCTATTTAAGCCCTGTATTATGAGCAGAGAAGATCACCTCTTTCAATTGATTCGTTCTTTGGATCAGGGTGAAAAAAGATTTATAACTCTAAATATTTCTAATCTAAAAGCTGAGGAAAGTAAGGATTATCTCAGGCTTTATGAACTCCTTATCAAACTGCCTGAATATGACGAAGATATTGTCAAGAAACAGCTTAGTCATATCATTCCATTA
>JBILRK010000399.1:0-3250 GCA_044372705.1 Saprospira sp.
AATTGAATAGAGTTCAGCCAATAATAAAAATTTAATTTCAATGCCTGATTTTTCTAAAATAGACATCACCGCCCCTTCAAAATATTCCGATAATCCAATTTCTTCAGAAAATGAAATTTTGGAAACTTCCGAACAATTGAACCTCAAGCAACATTATACATCAGCTGATAATGCAGCTAATGATTTTCATCGCTTTGGTGCGGGAAAAGCACCCTTTATTAGTGGACCTTATCCCGGAATGTATCCGCTGCAGCCTTGGACAATACGCCAATATGCCGGTTTTTCAACTGCAGAGGAGAGCAATGCCTTTTATCGCAGAAATCTGGCAGGCGGACAAAAGGGACTTTCTGTTGCCTTCGATCTTGCAACACATCGTGGCTACGATTCTGACCATGAGCGCGTTACGGGCGATGTGGGTAAGGCTGGAGTTGCCATTGATAGCGTAGAGGATATGAAAATTCTTTTCGATCAGATTCCACTCAATGAAATGTCCGTTTCAATGACCATGAACGGGGCTGTTATTCCTGTCATGGCTTTTTATATTGTCGCTGCCGAGGAACAGGGCGTTGACAAATCTCTACTGAGCGGTACTATACAGAACGATATCCTCAAGGAATTTATGGTGCGCAATACTTATATCTATCCACCAGAACCTTCGATGAAGCTTATTGCGGATATATTTGAATATACATCGCAGCAAATGCCAAAATTCAATTCCATCTCCATTAGCGGTTATCACATGCACGAAGCTGGAGCACCAGCCGATTTAGAATTGGCATATACGCTGGCAGACGGAATGGAATACCTTGAAACAGGCATTAAAGCAGGTTTGGATGTGGATGATTTTGCGCCCCGACTTTCTTTTTTCTGGGGAATTGGGATGAATCATTTTATGGAAATTGCCAAGATGCGCGCAGGTCGTATGCTTTGGGCAAAAATTGTTAAAAGTTATGGCGCAAAGGATGAAAAATCGCTGATGCTGCGCACACATTGTCAGACCTCCGGTTGGTCACTCACAGAGCAGGACCCATTCAATAATGTAGCCCGCACCTGTATCGAGGCGATGGCGGCTGTCTTAGGTGGCACACAATCGCTGCACACCAACTCCTTTGATGAGGCAATTGCCCTGCCGACGGATTTTTCTGCCAAAATTGCCCGCGAAACGCAGATTTTTATACAAAAAAACAGCAATGTAACCAAAGCTATTGACCCCTGGGCAGGCTCGCACTATGTCGAATACCTCACAGAGCAGCTATTGGAACGTGCATGGATGCATATTGAAGAAGTAAGGGAGCTGGGCGGCATGGCCAAGGCCATCGAAACAGGCATCCCCAAAATGCGTATTGAAGAGGCTGCAGCCCGCAAACAGGCGCGCATCGACAGCGGAAGAGACCGAATTGTAGGTGTCAATATATTCCGCCTCGAAAAAGAGGATGCTCTTGATATTCTTGAAGTTGATAACAAGGCCGTACGTGAATCACAAATCAAAAGGCTCGAGGAGATTAAATCTAAAAGAGACAGCGCAGCTGTTGAAAATGCCCTTGAGGATATCACCAAAGCTGCCGAAAGCGGTAAAGGCAATCTTTTGGAATTGGCAGTAAATGCTGCCCGCCACAGAGCAACACTTGGAGAGATTTCCTTTGCCATGGAAAAAGTTTTTGGCCGATATAAGGCTGTAACCCGTTCAATTTCAGGTGTGTATTCAAAAGAAATTTCTAATAACGAGGCCTTCCAAAAGGCAAAGGCACTAGCCGATGAATTTGCCGAGATGCAGGGCCGTCGTCCGCGTATTATGATTGCAAAAGTGGGGCAGGATGGACATGACCGCGGCGCAAAAGTGATTGCTACCGGTTTTGCCGACCTTGGTTTTGATGTGGACATGGGACCACTTTTCCAAACGCCACAGGAAGCCGCTAAACAAGCAGCCGAAAACGATGTGCATATTTTGGGACTTTCCTCTCTGGCAGGCGGACACAAAACCTTAGTTCCCGAAGCGATTGAGGCGCTGAAAAACCTGGGACGCGAAGATATTATGGTCGTTGCAGGGGGCGTAATTCCAGCGCAAGACTATGAATTTTTGTACAGCGCAGGCGTAGTGGGCGTTTTTGGCCCTGGTACAGGTATAGCAAATGCGGCTATTGAGATTTTGCAACTGCTGATAGAGGCGAATAGATAAAGCTTTTTAGTCAGAAATATGAAGTGAGTCTCGTCTAAAGGACGAGAAGAAGGCAGAAGTTAAAAAATCCAACTACCATCTCGTTCTCTAAACGAGACCAACTACAAATTAACCGACTGATAAGTAAGTATAAGTTTCCAATTACCAACATACCCAAATCACCAATCTCCTAAAGTCCAAATACCATTTAACTACCTAATGCCCTTCTTTCCTAAAGTTCAAATACCATGAAACAAACAATCCTAACTACCATTTTCCTAGGCCTGGCCTTGGGGCTTTTTGCCCAAATTCAACATCGCTGTGCTTATGACCATGCCGTTCAGTACAAAGACGAGATGCATCCCGGATTCAAAGCCAGTGCCGATCAGATTTTCCGACAGGCACAACAGGCAGCATCACATTATAGGGGAGGGGGTAATTATATCATTCCCCTTGCATTCCATGTAGTTTGGAAAAATCCAGTCGAGAAATTAGCAGAATGCAAAATTATAGAGCAGGTTGACATACTCAATCGTGCTTATAAACGACTCAATCCCGATACTGTGAATCTCCGCGCAATTTTTGCAGGAGTGGCCGCTAATCCAACTGTTGAGTTTCGACTTGATACCATTATATGGATTGAAACTGATTCACAGTTTTTCTCTGGCGGTTTTTTACCTGATATCGGATTTTCAGATCGCGTAAAGCACAGCAGCAGCGGCGGAAGTGATGCCATTGCTACTACTGGACACCTAAATATTTGGGCCTGTAATCTTGGGTCGAGTGGCATTTTGGGCTATGCCTATCCGCCTGCCGGACTTACAAACTGGCCCGCAAATTCGCAGGCACCAACACCAAGTGATGATGGCGTTGTGCTAGATTACCGCATAGTAGGCGCCGATGGTCTTTATGTGCAACAGGGTACGAGCATTGAGAGCAAAGGAAATGCAGCCGTGCACGAAGTAGGACACTATTTGGGTTTGCGCCATATTTGGGGCGATGGATTATTGGCCATTCTGGGGTTTCCCGACTGTAATGCTGATGACGGTGTGGCCGATACCCCCAACAGTGGTGTTCCCTCAAATTATGAATGCA
>JBILRK010000401.1:0-3240 GCA_044372705.1 Saprospira sp.
CTATGGCTTACGGGGTACAACAGTTTTATAAGGTTGGGCCAAATGATCTTATTGTGTCCATTCAGGATGCCCGCAGAATGGATGCTTATGCCGCAGTTTATGACCACAGGCTCAGAACGCTGAAAGGTTCTTTTTTTCTGACGCTCGAATCAGATTCATTTTTAGATTTGATAGGCGAAGGAGGAAGGATTTTTGTTTGCGGTACGGCAGCCAAGAAGTGGAGCGAAATCATAAACCATTCATCGCTAATTTTTACCGAGATTGACAGACCGAGCAGCCGCTTTATGGAAAAACTTTCCTTTGAACAATTTTCTAGTCAACAATTTGAAAATACTGCTTATTTCGAGCCATTTTATCTTAAACCCCCTAATGTAACTTTACCTAAAAATCCATTATAAAACGATATTATGATAACACTTTCCAATGTCATACCAATTCCACTAAAGGAACAAAACATCGGCAGTTCAGAAGTTTGGAAAACAGAACTACAGATTCCAGATAAAAAGAAAATCTTTCTCTCTGCACCTTCCGGAAAGGGTAAAACCACTTTTCAGCTCATGTTATATGGAATTAGAAAAGATTATGAAGGCATTGTAAAAATGAATGGTGAGGATATTAGCACTTTTGATTTAAACAAATGGTCGGAAATCAGACAAAATAAACTGAGCATTATTTTTCAGGACTTGAGGTTGTTTCCAGACCTGACAGCAATGGAGAATATAGAGTTAAAAAATAATCTGACCAACCACAAGACAAAAGAACAGATTCTTCAAATGGCCGAGCGCCTGGGTGTAGCAGACTTTTTAAAAAAGAAAGCTGGCATCCTTTCCTATGGTCAGCGTCAGCGCATGGCAATCATCAGAGCAATGTGTCAACCTTTTGAGCTCTTGCTTATGGACGAGCCATTTTCGCACCTCGACAAAGCAAATATTGAAAAAGCCTGTGAGCTAATCAGTTCGGAAACATCCCAGAATGGGGCGGGATATATTATTGCCAGTCTTGGCGACCGCTACACACTCGATTATGAACTTACGATACAGCTCTAATCAGTAAAATATGCTGTTATTCAATGAACTCTGAAAAAATATTCTCGGCTTCCTTATTTTTTGCCCATCTTGATAAGTATATGGACAGCCATCGCTGCATAGCATGGGAATATGAGGATTTTTAACATCGTTCCAATTGAGCGGCAGTAATTTTGAATCATGGATGAGCTTGTTTTGGAAAAAATTGCGAATTTGCTCAGCATCAATGCCTATTTCTGCCGCCAAATACTGATCTAATGGTATTCTGTCGAGAGAATGGATGTATTTGCCGGGAACAATTCTTCTTTCGGCCTGTAATGAAATAATACCAAATGATTTATTGCCAAGTGGCGCGCTAGTCATATCGATAAATCCTGAGCGGGAAGGGAAGAGGCCGTCCTCAATCCATGGGCATAATTTGTGATAGGGGTCTCCTGTATATGCCAGATGTTTCAAAGCAAACTGCCAATCTTTGTAGCGGTAAAAAAATCCCATAGCTCCGGTACGGAACTTATCTTTACTTTGGAATGCCAAAAAGTCATTTTCGAAATAGAATCTGAAATTACTGATTTGAAGACCGAAAATCCCACTACTTTGAGAACTGCCCATTTTATCGAAATAAAAGATGTAGGCATAAGAAACAGCATTTGGCCTTGCTGTTTGATTTGAAATGGAATTCAGAAAGGGATTTATTTCGGAAAAACTATCTCTCTTTGTTCCCCAACAGCCACTAATTCCTAATTGAAGCTGAGCTTCCCAGGCTTTTTTTTCGGAGCCCAGGCTTTTGAAATTATACCAGCCGGCAGTTTGCAGGTTTAGTTGTACAAAATCCTTTTGCCAATAGACTCTGCCCATCAGACCAATTTTATTGCAATGCGTACCAAGAGAGAACAATATGCCAATTTGTCCGCCAATTGTATTTATGGCATTATTTTGGGCGCTAGTTTTAAGCGTTAGCAAAAAGATAGACAGTACTAAGAATGGTTTCAGCTTCATTCTTCAAAGATAAGAGAAACTGACTGAATGATTTTGACTCTAATGTCAATTTATCTTAAACTTTTAGTATGTTTGTCGAGTTTTGACCTAAATTTTAATCAAAACAAGGCCAACGAATTTATAATTATTTGTATATCAGGATTTTATCCTTAAATCTATTTTCATTCCTATGGAATATCTTATTATTGCGATGCAATTTATTTTAAGCTTATCTATATTGGTAACCCTGCATGAGTTTGGCCATTTTCTTCCGGCAAAATGGTTTGGCATGAGGGTAGAGAAGTTTTATCTGTTTTTTAATCCTTGGTTTTCAATCTATAAATATAAAAGAGGAGAAACTGAATGGGGGCTAGGATGGCTTCCTTTGGGTGGTTATGTGAAAATTGCCGGAATGATTGACGAGAGCATGGATACCGAACAATTGAAGCAGGAGCCGCAGGATTGGGAATTTAGAGCAAAACCAGCCTGGCAGAGACTTATAGTAATGTTGGGCGGTGTCACCGTAAATTTTCTTTTAGGATTTTTTATTTACGCCATGCTGCTTTTCTTTAACGGAGAAGAATATCTGCCGGTTGAAAATATGAAAAATGGTATTGCGGTTGATGCTATTGGAGCAGAAATGGGTTTGCAAAACGGTGATCAGATAATTGCTGTTGCGGATAAAAAAGTTAAAAAATACGACCCTGGCTTTGTGATGAAAGCAATCGTAATCGATCTTGCTTCTGAAATGACAGTCAAGCGAGGTGATGAAACTATTCAAGTAAAAATACCCGATTCTGTCGCATCAAAACTTGCGTCTTCCAAAAGACCTTTTTTCTCACCACGTGTGCCTTTTGTAGTTGCTGAAGCCAGAAAAGATATGCCTGCTGCAAAAGCTGGTATTCAAGAAGGTGATTCAATCATAGCCTGCAATGGTATGGAAATGACCTATTTTGACGAGTTCCAGAAAGAAGTTTCCAGAAATAAAGAGAAAGAAATAAGCATAACTGTTATCAGAAAAGGAGAGAAAGAGCCTAAAAACTTTAATCTAAAAACAACAGCAGAAGGAACAGTTGGTCTATCCCCTTATGATTTTGATCGTTTCTATGAATTAAAAACAACGCATTATTCCTTTTTAGGAGCCTTTCCTGCTGGTTTTCAAAAAGGTTGGACCGCCTTGGTTGCCAACATTAAAGCTTTGGGACAACTTGTAACTGGGTCGGGTAGGGTAAAAGCCAGC
>JBILRK010000402.1:0-3238 GCA_044372705.1 Saprospira sp.
CGATATATTTTTCAACTGTTTTGGCATCTATGCCGCATATTTGAGCCAGCTCATTGTACGAAACCTGAGCCGAGAGTTGTAGTGCCAGTGCTTGTAACAGCCGGCTCAGTTTATCAGGTTTTTGGATGTTTTCCCAACTGAGAATATCTTTGTACAAATAAGCTTGGCTGATTAGTTTCAATCGCTGTTTTTCATCTCCAGGGTTAGTTACAATTTCAGGATAATAACCATATACCAATCTATGCGGCAGTAGTCTTTTTTCTTCGAGCAGACCATGGTGATTAACCATTTCTTCAAAAGAAAGCGGATACATAGTAAATTCCCATTTTCTACCAGTCAGCGGCTCGTTTATCTTATTGGCTAATTCAAATGATGAACTTCCCGTTACAAAGAGCTGCACATCTTTCAGACTATCGGTAATGAGCTTTAATTTCAATCCTATATTTTCAATGCTTTGTGCCTCATCAATAATCAATACCTTTCTTTTGCCCAAAAGAGCAGACAGTCGGCTGGCACTGATTTCAGCAAAAAGGTTTTTTACATCTGTTTCGTCGGCATTAAACCATAAGACCTCATCTAAACGGTACGGAAGACCCTGCAAGAAAGTTGTTTTTCCTACCTGTCGCGGCCCCATTATGACAATTGCCTTGCCTGTATTCAGCCTTGGAGATATTTGATTTTCCAAAAGTCTTCGAATCATAAATTATAGGTTTCAGTATTATTTTCTACAAAATACAACTTTTTGGGATTCAATTCCTAAAAAGTGGCAACTTTTGCGGATTTCATTCCTGAAAAGTGGCAATTTTTGCGAATTTCATCAAATAGTGCACAAAAAAAGCTGCTCCATCTGGAACAGCCTTCAAAATTTAAGGGTTATTACTGACCGCTTCCGCTATCGAAAAGTTCGCTCAGTTTGGCCGACACGCTTTCCATGCCATCAACACCCATTTTAGCTGCAATTTGGAACATGTTATTGGTGACAAGTGCTGTTGCAAGGGCCTCGGCACCTGCTATATGCATGGTATCTTTAACCTTGCTGTGAACATGGTTGAGGCGAATCATAATGCGGCTCAACTGCTGAAAGAGCTCCAGATCCTTGGCCATTTCATCGGTGTGAATGTAGGAGGGGAGTACCTCTTTGTGGGATTCAGCGGCACGGATGGTTTCCTCCACAAAAAGTTCGTTTTCGCGATTCAGTTTTGGAAAACTATTGCGCTCATCGCTTGTAAGGCTTATTAAAAAAGGGAGCTTTTCTTCAATCTGATCAATCAGACCTTTTACCTGTTCAACCAAGTCACTTGAGAGCTCTATGGATATTCTATTTTCTGACATGATGTTGGAATATTTTTGATTTAATGGAAATATTTTGATGCAATTTAGAAAAAAAATTACGTCTAATAAAAATGAATGCTGTTAAATAATGCATACAGACACTTTGAGTCAAATTTTTCCAGCCTTTCTGACACTGATCTCCGATCCCTTTGCCAAAAATACCGATAAGGGTTTTTGTGAAAGACATTCGCCGAAAGGTGCGCCATAAAGCTGAGATGCATTGCATTTAATATCATAATTTTCAACTTCATACTGATTCCAGCGCGGATGTTCAACCTGGTATTGTGAAGTTTTAGCTTCGCTCAATTTGGTGTAGCCCCAATAATGTTCGCTGATAAATTCTTCTTCGCTGTCCGGTAAAATTGGTTTTTCTTCGGGATTTGCCCATACTTTGAGATGATTCCATTCATTCCGGAATTTCCAAAAATATTCCACCTGCAATTGATCCAAACTGCTGCTGATGTTGTGTTTCATGGGCATTGTATGATAATGCTCGCCATAAAGCGTATTGGCAACAAAGCTGATCATTGGTTTGGGTACAATTTCCTTTACAAATACAACACCTCTGCGCCATTCGTTTTCATGCTTGTAACGCACGTAAAACCTAAGATTTACCTCTTCAAAATTGATATGAAAAGGGATCTTGAAACCCATAATTTTGGTATTCACAAACATAAAAGCCACGAGACTCACATAACATTTTCCATTCCAAATATCAAGTTCGGTACCAGCTGGAATATGATTAATGAGCAATTTGGGGTCGATTTCATAATTGGCCATTACAAGATTTTGCCATTCGGCATCGAGGAATTTTTTCATAGGGGAGTATTATTAGGTATAAAATTTAAAAATTATGGGCTGGGCTACTTTTATAGAACAAAAAATATAAACAGATGCAGGAAATCTAATTGCAAAAGTACTGAAATAAAAGTGCTTCCCGAAATTTAATGGTTGACTTTGAATGAAATAGATTGCATCATTTTCATCAATGCAAATTTGTCAAAATGATTTATAAAGAGTTATTATTTCCGTACAATTAGTAACTTTGCGCGGAAAGAATCAAGTCTAATAAAAAGGCGGGCTTCCTTAGTTCAAAAACCGAAAATCTTTTAAATGGAAACTGTAATAAAATTCGATAAGAAGAAACTCAATAAAAAGAAACTGCTCGAACTCTATCGTGCTATATTAAAACCCAGAATGATAGAGGATAAAATGCTGGTTTTACTTCGTCAGGGACGTATCAGCAAGTGGTTTTCGGGCATTGGTCAGGAGGCCGTAGCTGTAGGGGTTACAGAGGCATTGGAAGCGGATGAATTTGTATTTACATTGCACAGAAACCTTGGGGTTTTTACCAGCCGCAATGTACCTTTTGACAGGCTTTTCAGTCAGTGGCAAGGCAAAATGCATGGTTATACCAAAGGCCGCGACCGTTCATTCCATTTTGGTGTGCCAGAACATGGCATAGTGGGTATGATTTCGCATCTTGGACCACAGTTGGCACTTGCTGGTGGCATTGGATTAGCGAATATTCTTGGTGGAGAGAAAAAAATTGCGGTAGCCTTTTCGGGTGAGGGTGGAACCAGCGAAGGTGATTTTCACGAAGCGCTCAATGTTGCAGCCGTTTGGAATTTACCTGTGATTTTTGTGGTAGAAAACAACGGTTACGGTTTGTCAACCCCCAGCTCTGAGCAATTTGTATGCGAACACCCTGTAGATAAGGCCATCGGATACGGCATGAAAGGCGTTCGAATCGATGGTAATAATATCATCGAGGTATATAATACGGTGACAGAACTGGCCAAAGAGATGCGTAAAAATCCGCATCCGGTGCTGCTTGTTTGTGATACCTTCCGCATGCGCGGTCACGAGGAGGCATCGGGTACCAAATATGTACCAAAGGATTTGA
>JBILRK010000404.1:0-3231 GCA_044372705.1 Saprospira sp.
TTTGCCATCATATTTAAACAGTCCGCCACCCCAGCTGCCAAACCATAAATCGCCTCGACTATCTTCAAGGATACTGTAGATTCTTGAAGCGCTGAGTCCTTCTTTTTCAGTAAAATGTCTAAAAAGATGCCCATCGTATCTAGCTAAACCTCCACCGCCAGTGCCAACCCATAAATTACCAGCTTCTTCTTGTAAAATGCAGTAAACTCTATTGTGGCTTAGTCCCTCATCGGTGCTTATGTAGTTAATTTTTTTTCCACTGACTTTAGCCAGACCATTGCTGTAAGTTCCAAACCATATATTGCCATAGCTATCCTCAAAAATACAGTTTATGCGGTCGTCCCGAAATTTTGTAGAGTAATAGGTAAAATGTTTACCATCAAATCTTATAATGTCATTACCTGAGGTACCCATCCATATGTCTCCCTTTTTATCGACAAAGGTTGATATGATTTCGTATGGCCTATTGCTTTTTTTAAATTGATAATGAATAAACTGTTTGCCATCAAAACAACTGAGAAAACCACTGGAAGTTCCAATCCAAATTTTTCCATCTGCCGTTTCACAGAGGGAATGTACTTCAACAGCTTTCAATCCTTGTTTCTGGCCATAATGACTAAAAGTCTTTCCGTCAAATTTACTAAGGCCTCCCTTTGTTGTTCCAATCCAAATATTACCTTTTTTATCCTCTAAAATACAGGTAATCTTGTCATCTTTCAGCCCCTTATTTATTGTATAGTTTCTAAAAGATTTACCGTCATAAGAGGTGAGGCCTCCACCCCAGGTTCCGAACCAGAGTTTTCCATTTTTTCCCTCAATGATACAATTAATAACATCGCTGCCTAGCCCTTCCTTGCTAGTAAAAAAGGTAAAAGTTTTTCCATCATATCGTGTAGCACCGCCGCCCCAGGTTCCAAACCAGATATTTCCTTGTTTGTCTTGAATAAGTGTTCGGACATCATCGTGTTTCAATCCCTGAAGCTTTGAAAAATACCTAAAATTACCAGAATTATTATCTTTAGCAATCATATCCTTTGCCTCTGCTTGTTCGGGATATTCAGCATCAAAAGCACTATCTTTGACGACTTCTGATTCAGGGGCAGAAAATGAATCCCGACCTGGGCAATGAATTAAAGGTGATTCAGATGGTATATAAGTTTCAAAATTTACAACTTCACTATTTTCTTTAATTTCTATGCTTTTTAGAGGGCTAACCTTAGAAGTTTTAATTTTCAAAGAATCAATAGAAACAATAGTTGGGGGTAAAATACTATCATTATTAACCAAATGTCCTTTAGATAATTTTTTATAACTATTAGCTATTTTATTTTTTTCTTGATGCTTGTCAACACAGGAAAATAAAGTTATAAATATCAGAATATAAAACTTATACATGTTTGGGTTAATCTTGTTTTGTCAAATTTAGGAAATTTAGGCTTAAATACATTAGTTTTTTGATATTTTAAACAATTTCTGCGTCAATTACTTTAGTATTAAATTATATCATTGTTGTGACAAAGTTATTTTAAACTAAGAATAAAGCAATAAGGTTTAAACAGTCAAATCCAGAAAATAAAAATTCTTTTAGAAATATTTAAAAACGGAAAAATGAGATTATTACTAGCTTTTAAAAAGCATAATTTTAAGAAAAATATTTTTATGCTGTTTGGGATATTATTTTTTTTAGCGTCAAGTAATGCTCAAGATTTAACTTCCATCAACAAAGACCGACAAAAACTGTCGCGCGAAGGGATGACTTTTTTAACTTCGTGGGCAGCAGTAAATATTGCCGGAGGCACAACAGCCTATTTTCTTGCAAAAGACAGAGAATGGAAATATTTTCATGAAATGAATGTCTTATGGAATACCGTCAATATGGGATTGGGGATAGCAGGTATTTTGAGCGAACGGAAGAGTAGAAAAATACTCGACCTATCAGAAAGTTTAAAAGCACAGAAAAAGGTAGAGCGCATTTTTCTGTTCAATAGCGGTCTCGATTTACTTTATATTGGAGGCGGAGTTGCCATGCTTCAGACCAAGAATGCCAAAAATCCAGAAAGAATGAGGGGCTATGGCAATGCGCTAATTTTACAAGGTTCCTTTCTTTTGGTATTCGATGCGGTCGAATATTTTCTGCATCGCAGCAATGGTTTTGCCTTAAAATCGAAAAAATCAAATCTAAGTTTGAACTTTAACGGGAACAGTTTGGGTTTGAGCTATTACTTTTCAAAATAATCAGTAATAGTTTTTTAAATACAGATCAAAGTGTTTTTCCCAATTCAAATTTGTTGTTGACAATTTATTCATCAGCTCATGGACCTTGTCTTCAAATTGACCAAGTAAAAATTCAGTTTGCAGGTGTTTCAAAACTAATTGAAAAATTGATAAGAGGCTTTTCAACAAGATTTCGGAGCTGTAATTGTTAGTAATGGCATAATCAAGCCCCTGGTTGATGTAAAAAAACATCAGCTCTGCCTGCTGCTGATGACTGCCACCAATTTTTTTAAAATCAGAAAGAATTTTTCTTGCCTTAGCAAGTTTTATTTTTCGATTCTTTTCTGGGTTAAGAGCTTTTTTTATGGCTGCCTTGTAGGAATCAACCAAATCTTCACTCGAGATATTCAGATGATAGTTAAGAAAATCCTTAACTGCTTTGTTTGATTTGTATAAATCTATGATTATCTCCGAAAGCTCCTCTTTATTGAGCGCGGTTAACACCTTTTTTAAATCGCTAATTTTCATTTTTCACTGAGCCTTTTGTAGAACAGTATTTATGCTTCATGGAAACCCAATTCTTTTGCAGCGCGTTCTTTTTTGTTTTTGTTGATCAGTTTTCTGACCCAATTAGGTACGACAATCATGCCTACAAGCAAGTAAACATAATAAGTGAAAAATCGCCAGAATACCGCCATTACAAGCAATAAAGTGGCATTGGCAGGAATATAATCTTTGTGAAATATCATGAAGGCATTTTCGGCAATGCCAGAGCCGCCGGGTGTTGGCGTAATGGCTGTGATAATCCACATGGCCAATTGTCTCGAGTAAATAAGCAGCTGCTCCAGCGGCCAGCTAAGGCTGAGATTGCCACTCATAAATTCGTTGTAATGCTGTTGAACTACAGGATCGGCTGACATTGAAACAAAGCCTAAAACCAGGCAATTTAAAACCATGAATTTAGATGTCCATGCACCAATTGTAGCGCCAAAACTTTTCAAATGAAAAAGAAAGGTT
>JBILRK010000403.1:0-3231 GCA_044372705.1 Saprospira sp.
CTGTTGACCAATGGATTAAAACCGTCGGTGTTCGATACTACAACGAACTGACAAATACGGCAATACTCATGGAAGAAGTGGGAGAAGTTGCCCGACTAATGGCACGTATTTATGGCGAACAATCCTTCAAAACGCCCGAAAAAGAAGCTACTGCAAAAGATGACCTCGCCGAAGAGATGGGCGATGTGTTATTTGTACTCATATGCCTTGCCAATCAGACAGGAGTTGACCTTTCGGCTTCACTGCAAAAAATCATGGATAAGCGCAGTATTCGAGACGCCGAGCGACATGCCAATAATCCAAAACTGAAGGACTAAGTTTTTCGATTTTGCCAATTGCTGCCAAATTAGTAACTTTACAATCAGATTTACTAATTTTAAAAATTGAATTATTAATGAGAATTGCCGTTGTTGGTGTAACGGGTATGGTTGGGCAAGTGATGTGCCGCCTACTCGAAGAAAGAAATTTTCCAGTTAAGGAGTTTATTCCTGTAGCCTCTGAAAAATCAGTTGGCACTACTGTAGTATTTAACGGTAAAAACTACAGCGTTTTGGGAATGGAGGAAGCTATTTCAATGGCCCCTGACATCGCTATTTTCTCAGCCGGCGGAAGCACAGCCAAAGAATTTGCGCCTCGCTTTGCAGCTGTGGGAAGCATCGTAATCGATAATTCATCGGCATTTCGCATGGATACTGATGTTCCACTTATTGTGCCTGAAGTTAACATCGAAAGTTTGAAGCCTGAGCATAAAATCATTGCCAATCCAAACTGCTCCACTATACAAATGGTGGTAGCACTAAAACCATTGCATGAGAAGTACGGCATTAAGCGTTTGGTCATTTCTACCTATCAGTCGATGACCGGCACAGGTGTTAAGGCTGTAAAACAATATGAAGCTGAGCTCAAAGGAGATAAAGCTGATAATCCGGCATACCACTACCCTATTTTTCAAAATTGTATCCCGCATTGCGATGTTTTTAATGACAATGGTTACACCAAAGAAGAAATGAAATTGGTGAACGAAACTAAAAAAATATTGGCAGACAACAGTTTACGCATCACAGCAACTGCTGTTCGTGTACCTGTTTTGGGCGGACATTCAGAAAATGTTAATGTTGAGTTCATAACTGAATTTATTTTGGAAGATATCAAAAACCTATTCTCAAACAGCGAGGGACTTGTATTGATGGATGACATTTCAAACAATGTGTATCCCATGCCTTTGCTTGCAAAAGACAGGGACGAGGTTTTTGTGGGCCGTCTAAGAAGGGATGAATCTCAGGAAAAAACACTGAATATGTGGATTGTTGCCGACAATCTGCGCAAAGGCGCTGCTACCAATGCCATACAAATAGCGGAACATCTTGTAAAAAAAGGATGGTTTAAAACTGCCCTACAGCAATAAGACCGATAGCATGTTGAAAGAAGAACTCAAACAGATTTATGCCGAAGTTCAGGACTTAAGCAATGAAACTGCAGATTTGCAGTTGCTGGAAGCCCTTGCCAACAATACTGTCTATGTCCTTTCAAAAATTCAGCTTTCTGACAATAAAAATGAAAAAACATTGGCAGCCCTGGTTTTGGCCGATATGCTTAATACTTTAAATAAAGAATTTGTGTGGGCAAAGGAAGAAGAAAGTCCAATGGAAAAACAAAAATGGTTTCAAAAAGCAAAAAAACAGATAATCGAAGACATGCAGGTACTTTTTGAAAATGACTAAGGGTAAATTCAAATACAATCCCAACACCTTACGCTACGAAAAGGTAGAAAACAATAACAGAAAAAACATAGTTTTTATTCTGTTGACACTTGTTTTTCTTACAGTCTTGACTGCTGGAATTTATTTCATCTCTGTCGATTATCTGGCTAGTGATCATCAACAAAGAGACCTGATTGAAATGCACAGGTATTATAAAAGAATGCAGTCGGAAATTGTTATGCTAAAAAACAGCCTCGAAAATCTAAATGAGCGAGATGCTGCGATTGCAAAACAATTGATGGAAATCGATCCTGAAGAGTTTTCTTACATAAATAAAGGCATTAGTAAAGATTCGATGCAAAAACTTAGCGATAAAGAACTTATAGGACAAATCTCCAACAATATTGCCGAAATGCGCAAAAAACTATCTGAGCTTTCTGCTTCAAAAGCAAAAATGCAGTCGATGCTTAGCGCCAAAGAAAACATGTTAAAATCAATTCCCTCTATCCGTCCTATACAAAAACCTGAAAATGGCTTAGAATATCTATCGGGTTTTGGCTATCGAAAAGATCCAATTTTTAAAATCCTAAAAATGCATGGGGGAATTGACTTTGGAGCCGAAATAGGAACTGCCGTCTATGCTACTGGAAATGGAAAGGTGCAGCAGATTTTACAAAAAAATGTGGGTTATGGCAAATGCATCATTGTCGATCATGGCTTTGGTTTTGTATCACTTTATGCTCATCTCTCTGAATTCAATGTGAGTGTAGGCGAGACAGTAAATAGGGGCCAAATTATAGGGCGTGTAGGCAACAGCGCTGGGGTAGCTCCTCATTTGCATTATGAAATACAGTATAAAAAGAAACGTGTTAACCCATTATATTTTTGCCGCGAAGGAATGAGTTCAGCGGATTTTAGTCGCTTTGCCGATATGGTTTCAAAGGAAAATCAGGCATTGTCTATACATCAGTAATTTAAACAAAGACAAGTTTAAAAGCTTATGATTTATAATATAAAATGAACATAAAAAATAAGCCACTACTCATTTTTATAAGGTATCCTGCTCACAATACTTCTACCCAAGGTCAGTTCATCAGTATATTCCAATTCTCCGCCAAATGATACGCCCCGTGAAATAGTTGAAATTTTCACTCCGCTGTCTTTTAATATTTTGGAGATGTAGAAGATGGTAGTATCCCCTTCGATACTTGGACTGAGTGCCATGACAATTTCTTTTACTTCGCCGCTATGCACTCGCTCTGCGAGGCTTTGAATGTTTAAATCATTGGGGCCGATTCCCTCAATTGGTGAAATGATACCACCCAAAATATGGTAGACCCCATTGTATTGTTGGGTATTTTCAATCGCCATCGCATCTTTTATACTTTCCACTACGCAAACCAGGCTCTGCTCCCTGCGATGCGAGGAACAGACTGAACAAAGATCGGCATCTGAAAGATTATGACATTTTTTGCAGAAGCGGATATTGTTGCGCATGCCGCTAATCGCAGCGCAAAAACTTTGTACCGAT
>JBILRK010000405.1:0-3217 GCA_044372705.1 Saprospira sp.
AATAATTGATATTTTCGCTTTTGCGATCATTTCATCCCAATTCTGCCCTTCAATATGAGGTACATTTATCATCGTAAACCAATTTTCGCCACCTTCTGGTGCGTCACCTTCAACATGTTTTGAGGTTATATTGATATAAATTGTAGGGTCTTCACTAAGTATTTTTTTATTGAAAATACAGTCAAATTCATGAGCAGAATCTTCGGTCATAAATGCATTGTGCAATAGCAGTTCTGGAAAGCTTTTTTTAATGCCCCAATAAAAGACAATACCTGAAGAGGAACGAGGCTGTTCTAATACCTTTTTTGGTTTTGGAGCATCAGGCATCAGTTTTTCGTAGGCATAATGTACATCCATATTGCAAACAACCAAATCGGCAAAATGCTTTTCTCCTGCAACACTTACGCCTTTGGCCACTTTGTTTTCGAGAATGATTTCATCCACTTTATTGCCAAAATGAAAATTAACTCCCAGGTCCTGAGCGAGTTTGTAAACAGATTGACTGATATCGTGCATGCCACCTTTTGGCATTGCAATACCGAGTCCAAGCTCTAAGTGTCCAACCAAATTTAAAATACTCGAAGCCTGAAATGGATTTGAGCCGTTATAAGTAGCAAAACGATTAAAAAGCTGTACCAGTTTGGGATGTTTCAAGCGACTGTTCACCTCATTCATTGACTGAAAAAGTTGAAGTCTTGGAATGCGAAGTACTGCTCTTAAGGTTTCAAAATTTGTAAAACTGCTCACTTTATGTAATGAACGACGCAGGAATATATTTCCAACTGATTCGAATTTAAACTTATTTTTTTGAACCATTTTTCTGACAGGAGCAGAGTCTGTCTTGAGTTTTTCCTCTACCTCCTTAGAAAATTTATCTATGTCGCAATAGCTGCTCAATTGAGTGCCATCCTCCCAAAAATAGCGGCATATTTCATCCACCATATGGTATTCGAAATAATCTTTTGGATTTTTGCCGCATTCTCTGAAAACCTCCTCCACATATTCAGGCATGGTAAAAATACTGGGGCCGGCATCAAAACGATAATCGCCAACCATGATTTGTGTAAGTTTACCACCGGCATAAGGCCTGTGTTCGAATACCGAAACCTGATATCCTTTGCTCTGCAGACGTGCAGCTGCAGCCAATCCGGCTATGCCTGCGCCAATAACTATTGCTGTTTTCAAATTAGTATTGTTTTAATATGACTACAAAAGTTAACACCTATTCCCTGTTATGGTTTATTTTTAGGCAATTTTTTAAATCCATTTGCAAATATTTAAATATATTGGCATAGTTTATCTTTTTAATTCATTTTTCTCTAGAGTCTTTTCAATATGAATATTAAAAATTACAGAGATTACGAAATTGCTTACCAAAAGAGTATTGATAATCCTGATTTGTTTTGGGCTGAAATCGCCGAGTATTTTCACTGGAGAAAAAAATGGAATAAGGTACTTGAATGGGACTTTGAAAAACCTGATATTAAATGGTTTCTTGGTGCCAAACTGAATATCACAGAAAATTGTATCGACCGTCATTTGGAAAATAATGCCGAAAAGCCGGCATTGATATGGGAGCCAAATGACTCAGCCGAAAAGCACAAGATATATTCTTACAAAGATTTACATAGTGAAGTATGCCGTTTTGCAAATGTTTTGAAAAAACTTGGCGTTGAAAAAGGTGACAGGGTATGCATTTATATGCCCATGATACCCGAATTGGCATTTGCCCTTTTGGCCTGTGCAAGAATAGGAGCGGTGCATTCGGTTGTTTTTGCAGGATTTTCGGCCAATTCTCTTTCTGACAGAATAAATGATGCAGCTGCGAAATTAGTTATTTGTAGCGATGCCATGAGTCGAGGCGCAAAACAATTAGCTATTAAAAATACAGTTGACGAAGCAATTAAGAGTTGTACATCGGTCGAAAAAGTGTTGGTTGTCAATAGACTGGATTGGCCAATACAAATAAAACCAAATTTCGACTATATATATGATGTTGAATCAAAAGGTATATCTGACCATTGTCCTGCAACAGAAATGGACGCAGAGGATATGCTTTTTATACTTTACACCTCTGGTTCTACAGGAAAGCCCAAAGGTGTAGTGCATACAACAGCAGGCTATATGGTTTATGCCGCATATTCTTTCAAGAATGTTTTTCAATGCGATAATAAGGATATTCATTTCTGCACAGCCGATATAGGTTGGATTACCGGTCACAGCTATATCTTGTATGGACCACTTCTGAATGCCGCAACAACAGTCATGTTTGAAGGCGTTCCAAATTATCCTGATGCCTCACGATTTTGGCAGATAATTGAAAAACATTCTATCACTCATTTTTATACAGCACCTACCGCAATACGGTCTTTAATGCAGTCTGGTTCCGATTATGTAATTCCTTATTCGATGCATTCTCTAAAGGTATTGGGAACTGTTGGAGAACCAATCAATGAAGAGGCCTGGCATTGGTATCACATCAATGTTGGAAAGGAACGCTGTCCAATAGTCGATACCTGGTGGCAAACTGAAACCGGCGGCATCATGATATCTGCCCTTGCTGGAGTTTCGCCCACTCGCCCGGCGCACGCAGGACAGCCTTTGCCTGGCATTCAGCCTGTTTTGGTTGATAATAATGGAAATGAAATTTCGGGCAAAGATAGAGAAGGCTATTTGTGTATAAAATTTCCTTGGCCTTCGATACTACGAAGTACTTATGGAGATCATGAACGTTGCCGGCAGACCTATTTTGCTGTTTACAAAGGCTATTATTTTACGGGTGATGGTGCTCGAAGAGATGAAAATGGACTTTACAGAATAATTGGCAGAGTGGACGATGTAATTAATGTTTCTGGGCATCGTTTTGGTACTGCAGAAATTGAAAATGCAGTGAATCAAAATAAACACGTCATTGAATCGGCAGTTGTTGGTTATCCGCATGACCTGAAAGGACAGGGAATTTATGTATATGTAATTTGCAAAGAATTGCCTATAGGAGAGGAGCAGAATTGGTTGAGATCTTCTATCATTCAAACCGTTTCCGAAGAAATAGGCCCTATAGCGAAACCCGATAAAATTCAGTTTGTAAGTGGTTTGCCCAAAACAAGATCTGGAAAAATAATGAGAAGAATTCTAAGAAAGGTGGCCGAGGGTGATACTTCAAATCTAGGCGATATTACTACCTTGCTTGACCCTCAGGTTGTGGAAGAAATTATTT
>JBILRK010000406.1:0-3208 GCA_044372705.1 Saprospira sp.
ACACCCTGATAACTTCCTCTTCTGACACCCTGATATTTTCTGTAAACATCAAATCGTCAACAATTGAAATTGTTTCACGGCGCAAGTAGCCATCCTCATCGATATTACCGATAATCTGACGAGCAATTTTTTCTTCAGCTTCATCAAGATCCAACATACCGAGTTGCTCCTCCAAATACTCCCCGAAAGAGCCCTCAACAGCTATAGGAATGGTTTTTTCTTCCTGATCTCCATTGTAATTCCCCGCATCGAGCTTGTAAGCAGAGGTATCATCGCCGATATAATCTTCAAGATAATCATCCATGTAGGCATCCTCCTTCTCATTATACTGCTCATCAAAGGTTTCAAACTCGCTGAAAACCTCTTCCATTAAATGATCATCGGCTTCGGCATTAAACTCCTCAAATTCTTCGGAATCAAAATTTTCAGTTTCGAAATCATCGTAGGAGTCATCCGAATCATCCTTTTCCTTCTTTCCATCAGTGCCTAATATGTAAGATTCTTCTTCAAAATCTTCATCTTCATTATCGCTCTCTTTTTCGTCTTGTTCTGATTCAGAACTAAGATTTTCATCCATTTCCAGCGCAGGATTTATTTCCAATTCTTCCTGAATGCGCTGTTCGAGCATATCGGTTGGAATTTGCAGCAGTTTCATGAGCTGAATCTGTTGTGGAGACAGCTTTTGAAGCATTTTTTGGGAGAGTTGCTGTTTTTGCATAACTGTATTATTTTGAACTTAAATAGGTTTATGGTTCCTTAAAAGTTTTTTATTAACAATTCGATTATCCAATAATACGGAGTTTAGCTAACAAAGTTTCTCCATTTCAAGATTTTTTTAACAATTTTTAAAATTTGGTAAGATTTTTGATAAAGACTGCAAATTTCTTATTTATTTATGCAATTAAAATGGCTTTAACAATAGGTTTTTAAAGGAATTTTGGCAGATTTTCCAAAAAAATTTGTCTCTGCATCTTTAAATATCTAATTTAGCCGAATAATATAAAAGATTCGGAGAAAACTTAAAATATTCTAATCAACATGCATCATTATATCTCAGATTTTACAAAACATATCGGTCACGAAGTGACTGTTAAAGGTTGGGTTATCAATATCAGAACGAGCAAGACCAACTGCTTTTTTGATTTCCGCGACGGTACAGGTTTCACTCAATGTGTAGTGTCATTGGAAAATGTAGGCGAAGAAGCTTTTGAAGCTGCAAAAAGTCTTACGCTCGAATCATCTGTAGCCTTTAGCGGTATCTTAATTAGAAATGAGAAAAATCTGGGTGGATATGAAATTCAGGTAAACAAGCTTCATATTTATCATCTTTCAGAGGGCTATCCCATCACCAAAGAAGATAAGGAAATGGGAGTTGACTTCCTCAGCGACAAACGCCACCTCTGGTTGCGCAGTCGCAGACAATGGGCCATCATGCGTGTAAGAAATGAGCTCATTATGTCCATTCACGACTTTTTCCAAAATGAGGGCTTTGTACAAATGGATGCGCCTATTCTAACAGGCAATGCCTGCGAAGGCACAACCGACCTTTTTGCCACTGAGTTTTTTGGGCGAGATGCTTACCTTTCACAATCGGGGCAGCTCTATGGCGAAGCGATGGCCATGGCTATGAATAAAATTTACACCTTTGGCCCTACTTTTCGTGCCGAGAAATCAAATACACCGCGCCACTTATCTGAGTTTTGGATGATTGAGCCAGAAATGGCATTTTACACCAATGAGGATAATATGAATCTCATAGAGCGCTTCATACAACATGTAATTGGTCGGGTACTTTTCCGTTGCCGCACCGAACTTGAGACCCTCGAAAGAGATGTAACAGGTTTGCAAAAAGCTGCTACCCGCAATTTTCCACGTATACAATACGTCGATGCCATTAAAATTTTGCGCGGCGAAATGGACTATAATGGCAAAAACTGCATTCAGGCTCAAAAAGACGATCTCGCGGCTATTGAAACACGCCTGCAGGAAATCGAAGCAGATATCAAAGCTCGTCAGGAAGCCATGCCTACCCTATCAAAAGGTCAGGTAAAATTCTACGAAGCCAAAATATTGGCCCTTCAATCTGAACAGCGTGACCTCGAAGAAAAGGCAAGAAATATTCCTAAATGGATAGAATCTGCGTTGAATTTCGAAGATGGAAACGATTTTGGCAACTCAGACGAGACTGTGCTTACCCGCATTTTCGACACGCCTATTATGGTTTTCAATTGGCCAACTAAGATAAAATCTTTCTACATGAAAGAGGTTGAAGGAAATCCCGACTATGTAAAAGGTGTAGATCTTTTAGCGCCCGATGGATTTGGTGAAGTAGTGGGTGGCTCAGAAAGAGAAACCGATATCAATGTTTTGCTCCGAAAAATCGATGAACACGGCCTCGACAGAAATGTATTTGAATGGTATCTCGACCTCCGCCGCTTCGGTTCGGTTCCACACGCTGGCTTTGGCTTGGGACTTGAACGCCTTGTGCGCTGGTGCTGCAATCTGCCACATGTAAGGGAGACGATTCCGTTCCAAAGAAGATATGGAAGAATTGAACCATAGAGAGAATGGAGATTTGAGAAGGGTGATTTGAGATGAGGGATTTGAGACGAGGGATGTTAGATATCAGATTTGAGATGTTAAATTATCAAAAATATTTAATCAAACAAACTTTGTTGACTCAGGTCATCCAAAAGACACTTTGTAAGTCCTCTATAAAATACCTCCAATGAATCTACCGCCCTACAATGAATTTCCCAGTCTTGATGATGAGAATATCCTATTACGTCAGGTTCAAATATCGGAACTGAGTGAGTTGATTGAAATATCATTCTACGATCAGATTCAGGCAAAAACCTTACGGGAGGCAGTTGAAATGCAACTTAAAATCAATAAGGATTATTTTGATGGAAACTCTATACATTGGGGAATTGAAGATAAATTGACGACTAAAATTGTTGGAACCTGTTGTTATCATGGAGGCATGGCTAAGGGGGAAGGTGAGCTGGGCGCTGTTTTGTTGCCTCAATATCAGGGAAAAGGTTTTATGAGCGCTGCTTTAAAATTAGCGATTGACTTTGGAGTCAATATCATTGGGCTTCATCGAATTTGTGCACTTACAACTAAACAAAACGAAAGGGCTATAAAGCTTCTAAAAAGACTTCATTTCATCAAAGTTTCAGAATTAGAGAGCGGAGAGGTCGAGTAT
>JBILRK010000407.1:0-3197 GCA_044372705.1 Saprospira sp.
AGTTGGTATAAAACAGCAGCCCTCTCTTCTTTATTTCCTCTCTGAGACTCATAGGAATAAGCGGCTAATAAAAGAGATTCCTGATAAACATCGGACTTTTGATATTGCTTAATGATAAATTCAAAATGTTTGGAGGCCTCAGTCCAATTTTGCATTTTTAGATAAATATTTCCAATCTTGTATAGATAAATTGGCGTTTGCCGATCCTTTGGATATTTTTGAATATAATTGCTGTAGGAGAGGAGCAATGGCTGTAGCATGCTATCGGAGGGTGTTTTCTTGCTAGCTAATTCCGATTCCAATCGCTTAATTTCATTTTTCAAAGAGTATCTACCTGAGCAGGATGTCAGTATAAGAAGTATGAAAAATATAAGCGTTTTTATTTTCATTAAATTATATGCGCAAAAGCAGTATTCAACAAGAAAGATTAATCTAACAACAAAGGTAAGTTCTTTAAATCGTTTTGAATCCTAATGTCAGTCAAAATATTAAACTGTTTAAGAAATCAAAAGTTCTTTATAGTCTGCATAAAGCAGCTCTTTAAGTTTTTGAATTGTTAGGGCTAAATTATCGCGACTCTGACCACCAGAAGCATTTAGATGCCCGCCACCGCTAAAATGTTTTGAACAAATTTCCTGTACCGAAAAGTTTCCTTTTGAGCGAAATGATAACTTTACCCTATCTTTTCTTTCAGTAATCAATACAGCACAACGAATATCGCGAATGCGCAAAATAAGGTTCACAATTCCCTCTAAATCGCCACGTTGAATATTGAAATTTTTATGATCATCAAGGTCAAGGACTATAATACCTGTGTTGATATCTTCCAAAAGTTCAAGCTTGTCACTAATGCTGTAACCCATTAGTCTGAAACGTTTGTATGTATAAGAGTTTGAAACCAGGTCTGAAATAAAATTTACATTAACGCCACGTTCGCTTAAATCAGCAACAATTCTAAAAAGAGCAGGTGATGTGGCATACTGCAATCCTCCTGTATCAGTTAAAATTCCCACATACATGCTTTCATAACTTTCTAAAGGAGCAAGATCTTGTACTTGCAGCAATGCAAAAAAATCATAAATGAGCTCACAAGTTGAACTTGCAGAGGTGCGCCAAAGCATCGCATTTGCAAAATCGGAGGGTGCCATATGATGGTCAATCATTACTTTGTAAGCTTTGGAATTGGCAAGTGCCGTCTCCATTATTTCTGTTCTGTTGAAATTATTATAATCCAACGCAAAAACGATATCGCTTTTTTCTATGAGTTTATTATAGTATTCCGGATCTCTCTCATAAATTTTAATATTTTGAAACCCAGGCATAAAATCAAGAAAATCGGGCATTTCAGTAGGCATCACAACATTTACCTTGTGCCCAATGCTATGCAGATAATGAGCCAGTGCCAATGAAGAACCTACAGCATCTCCATCCGGATTTGCATGAGAACTGATTAAAATGTTTTTGGGATTCTTTAATAGGTCCCTTAGTTGTTCAAAATTTGTCATAATAATTTGGTTCAGTCCTCTTCTGGTTTTAATTTATCATCCAATAAAATATCATCTTCATCTACACTGAAAGATTTCATAGCGGCATAAGTAAAACAAATGCCTATGGAAGCGATTGACCAGCAATAATAACCAGAAAGAAATCCAATTTTTAAGGCAACTGGCCATATTAGCACCGAAACCATGCTTAACACAGCTAAAAAGTTCTTTAATAGCTTGAAATTACCTTCAATTTTAGAAAGAAATAAAAACCATACAGCTGGCACCGCAAAGTTAGCTAAAGATCCTAAAAAAGCAACAGGACTTTTGAATATTGTAAGCATGGATAGCCAAGCACATTCATATCCATAAAAGATCGATGCTAACTCATGAGACAGACTACTTTTTTCGAAAATTTGTTCTTTGTATAATTCAGGAATTGAATATGCCGGCATTAACATCGATACTATATATAATAGTGTAAAAAAATAAAATGAAAGGAGTATTGTATTATGTTGATTGTTTTCTGACATGAAGTCCTTAATTTTCGACAATTTATTCACAAAAATAAGTTTTTACAGCCGTTTTTTATTTAAAATTATTTTATGTTTAACTCATAATAAGAATCTAAAAATGCCTGAAATGGAAATTTTGAGACGATATGGACAAAATATAATATTGTGTAGATTTGTTATTGTAAACAAGATAAAATGATTGTAAACAGAATAACTAAGGAGGATTTGCCTGCTCTCAAAGAAATATCTGATGAACAGTTTGGATATAATTATCTGAATAAAAGCTATTTAGAATCATTTTTGAATAAAGAAAATCTTGGAATGCTTGCTCGTAATGCAGATGAAATTGTTGGATTTACACTTATTAAAATTGACCATAGAGATAAGATTGCAGCTGAGTTTTTGGTGGGAGAGGAGTTTATAAAAGAAAAATTTACAGCGCTTTCAAAAATAGCTTTGAGAAAACATCTTGCAGTGAAAAAGGGTTTTGAGCATCAGGGTATTGGAACTTTATTAGTTGAAAATGGCATGGCAGAACTTCAAAAATTTGAAATCAATGCTATTTTATCAATTGTCTGGAAAGAAGGTTCTTCAAAAAGCCTGCATAATATTTTGACTAAACATGGTTCAATGCCAATGACAACTTTCGAAAATTATTGGGCAGCAGATAGCCTGTTAAAAAATTACATTTGTCCAGCCTGCCAAATAATTCCATGCACTTGTTCCGCAATTTTGTATTCAAAATCAAATGTTTGATCTTTTATAACTATGAAACCTTTACAAAGACAACAATATAACGGTGGTATAATTCCATTTTCAGGCGGAATAGATAGTGCTGGCGTGTTATATCATTGCCTCAGAAGCAATCCTGAAAAATATTTTCTTGTGATGAAAGTTTGTCTCTACAACAGTATTTCTGCCAACAGAATGACAAAGGAAAAGGAAGCTGTTCATAATGTCATTGAATACCTAAGAGAAAATGGCATCAAAAATTTTGAGTATAAGGAATTGGAATATCATTATCCAAGTCTTGAAATTCCGCCTTTGTGGGATTCAGAAATTGTTTACTTTGCTGCAGCAACTTGCATAAGGGCATATCCCGAGATTGATTGTTTATATGAGGGCGTAACAGCCGATGACTACTTAGGCGAAGGTAATGATTTTAATGAGCGACTAGAAAAATACGCGTCAATTTTAC
>JBILRK010000552.1:0-11679 GCA_044372705.1 Saprospira sp.
TTTTTTGATAGCAGTTCGGCTGTTTCGGGCATGGAATGGGTTGGTATAAAATCAGTTATCCGATCATTTGTAAAACGCCAACCAAGCGTACTGTCCTCGCGGGTTCCATCTATCCTGCTCTCAATGTAAGGGCTTCGACTCATAGTCTCCACACCGCCGGCAAGGCAAAAGTCAGCCTCCCCGCAGGCAATCATGCGAGCGGCCTGTAAAACAGAATCAAGGCCTGAGCTACAAAGACTATTTACTGTTGCAGCATAAACATTGTGAGGTAAGCCGCAGAGCAGAACTGCCATTCTAGCAATGTTCCTATTGTCCTCTCCCGCCTGATTGCCACAACCCAAAATCAAGGCGTCCAATTCTGTGCTGACAAGCTGTTTATTAGATTGAAAAAAACCAGAGATCAGGCCCGAAATCAAATCGTCTGGCCTGACGGATGCTAGAGAACCATACAATTTACCCACAGGAGTTCTTTTTGCATCGATGATATATATATCTGCTGTTTTGTACATTAAGCTATTTGTATTAACTTTGGCTCATCGGAGACGTGAAATTAAAACTTAGAACATTTATAATTGATAAAAAATTATGCTTCAAAGAATTCAAAGCCTGTATCTTCTTACGGCAACTGTTTTGCTGTTAATGCTTTTTGCTTTACCCTTTGCCACTTCCCCAGAAACCACTGAGGGTCCATTTATAGATGGCGATTTAGATCTATATGACAATGTCATTCTGTTAACAATCCTAATAGTAGCTGCAGCATTTTCATTTATCTGTATTTTCCTTTACAAAAACCGAAAATTACAGATGAACATCAGTTTTGGAATAATTGTATTAAGTATTATTCTGACTGGACTTGCAGCTTATTTTTCCTTCGGAACTGGTGTTACGGCTAGTTTCGGCATTGGACTTTTTATTCCATTGATAGCCATAGTATTCAGCTTATTAGCTTACAGAGGCATCAAAAGTGATGATGAATTGGTAAAATCCTCTAACAGACTGCGATAAATTATTCTGCAATAATATTTCCATCCATTATTGGGGGTATTTCAATTCCCATCAGACTGAGGATAGTTGGAGCAACATCGGCGAGTTTGCCATTTTTTAGTTTAAATCTATTGCTGTTTTCTCCCACCAAAATACAGGGAACAGGGTTCAACGTATGTGCTGTATTAGGTGTTCCGTCGGGATTTATCAGGCAGTCGCTGTTCCCGTGATCTGCCAAAATGATGATGCCATATCCAAGAGCTTTTAGTCTTGGCACCAATTCCGAAAGGCAATTATCCACAGTTTCGGCAGCTTTTACAGCTGCTTCGAAAACACCGCTGTGACCCACCATGTCTGCATTTGCATAATTCAGACAGATAAAATCGGGCAGTGCTGTTTTCAATTCGGTCATTATTTTGGAAGTCACCTCATGAGCACTCATCTCGGGCTGCAGGTCATAAGTAGCCACTTTTGGCGATTGTACAATAATTCTTTTCTCAGCTTCAAAAGTTTCTTCTCTGCCTCCGTTGAAAAAGAAAGTGACATGTGGATACTTTTCGGTTTCCGCTATACGAATCTGAGTTTTGCCATTTTTAGCCAAAACCTCGCCCAAGGTATTGCTCAAATCTTCTTTTTCATACAGCACTTTTATATTTTTGAAACTTTCGTCATAACGAGTCATTGTGCAGTAATAAAGTGGCAAGGTTTTCATTTCCAAATCGGGAAAATCCTTTTGCGTGAGCACTTCAGTAATCTGTCGGCAACGATCAGTTCTGAAATTAAAACAAAGCACTGCATCATCGGCTTCGATTTTTGCCAACGGATTGTTATCAGAATCAACCATGTAGTGCGCTTCGATAAACTCATCAGTTATACCCTTTTCGTAAGACGATTTTAATGCCTCTAAAGGATTTGTACAGGATTTTCCGATGCCACGCACAAACAAATCGTAAGCCAGCTTTATTCTTTCCCAACGCTTATCTCGGTCCATGGCATAGTATCGACCAATCATCGAGGCTAGCTTTACCTTTTTGTCTTTAATCGAAGAAAGTAGCTCAGACATATAGTTTAGCCCTCCTTTGGGATCGGTATCGCGGCCATCCATACAGGCATGTATAAAAACTTTTTCCAGCCCAATGCTTTCGCAGATTTCGCAAAGCGCCTTTAAATGTTCAATATGCGAGTGTACGCCACCATCCGATAAAAGTCCGATGAGATGCAGTTTTTTACCAGATTCCTTTATGAATTTTAACAAATTATTCAACTCAACATTATTTTCCAGTCCGCCCTCTCGAATTTCTTTGTTAATTCGCGCCAGTTCCTGATAAACCACTCTGCCAGCTCCAAGGTTGATATGACCAACTTCTGAATTGCCCATTTGCCCTTCGGGCAAACCTACGGCTTCCCCAAATGTCTGCAGTGTGCTGTTTGGATTTGAGGCCAAAAGACTATCAAAAAAAGGCGTATCTGCTGCTTCAATTGCACTTACTTTAGGATCTTTATTGAGTCCCCAACCATCGAGGATGAGCAGGGCCATTTTATCGTAATGTTTCATGATCTGAATAACTATTTTGTATCAAGTATCGAGTAGCAAGTAGCAGAAAGGGTCTAAATACTTGATACCTGATACTTGATACCTGCTACTTGCTACCAATTTAAAACTACAAACTTGTCAAAGTCTCGAGCAAAAATCCCCAGTATTTCTGAACCGAACTAATCTGCACCATTTCATCGGGCGAATGTGCCCCTCTGATATTGGGTCCAAAAGAGATCATTTCCATATCGGGGTAATTTGTACCGAGAATACCACACTCGAGACCCGCATGACAGGCATTTACATGTGGTTTTGTGCCAAATTTACCAATATAAATCTCCGACATAATTTCGACTAATCTCGAAGTAGGTTTTGGTGTCCAACCAGGGTAAGAACCGCCAAAACTAACCTCGGCGCCAATCAATTCAAAGAGTGAACGGATAGCTTCAGCTTCGTCCATTTTTTCTGAATCGACTGAGGAGCGGGTAAGGCATAAAACCTTGTATTCTCCATCTTTGAGCAGTACTCGGGCAAGGTTATTAGAGGTCTGCACCAAGTCTTTGATATCGGGACTCATTCTGTAAATGCCATTCGGACAGGCATAAACAGCAGAAAGTAGCGATTTGACAAAGTTATTATCGGCGACAGTTTGGACTGCTGCACTTTCTTCGAAAAGTAGGGTAATATTCGGATCTGTTGTATTGTATTCAGCTTTGATAATTGCGTGATAGTCATTCAACATTTTTTTGAATGATTCAACTTTTTCGGCAGAAACTGCAACTATTGAGAATGACTCTCTTGGAATAGCATTGCGCAGGCTACCTCCGTCGATCTCAGCTATCATAACTCCTAAAGTGCGTTGCACATTCAAGAGCAAACGGTTCATCAGTTTGTTTGCATTGCCACGACCAAGGTGTATGTCCATGCCAGAATGCCCGCCAGTAAGACCTTTGATGGAAATTTTATAAAACATAAGACCAGAAGGAACTGATAGGGTAGGATATTTTCCTGTCACGGTCACATCAATTCCGCCTGCACAACCAATAGTGAGTTCGGTATCTTCTTCTGTGTCGAGGTTGAGCATATATTTTGCATTCAACAATCCGCCTTTGAGGTTCAAAGCGCCAGTCATACCTGTTTCTTCGTCGATGGTGAACAGTGCTTCCAATGGAGGATGAGCAATGTCGCTTGATGATAATAAGGCCATAATCGTGGCAACTCCCATACCATTATCTGCACCTAGTGTTGTGCCCTGCGCCTTTACCCAATCACCATCTACATACATTTTTATCCCTTCGTTTTCGAAATCGAAAACCGTATCGGCGTTTTTTTGATGCACCATATCTAAATGGCTTTGCAAAACAATGGTTGATCGATCTTCCAATCCTTTAGTTGCCGCTTTTTTTATAATGACATTTCCAACTTCATCGGTGTAGGTCGGAAGTCCAAGTTTTTTTCCAAAGTCTTGAATAAAGGCTATTACACGTTCCTCTTTTTTCGAGGGGCGTGGAACTGCGTTCAAATCAGCAAAATGATTCCAAACTGCTTTAGGTTCGATATTTCTTAATTCCATAGTATGATGTTTTATTTAGATGTGACAAAAATACCGGTTTATTCCTTTAGAAAAAAATTAGTAAAAGTTAAATCTCCGTTTCGGTCAGTTTTTTGTTCCGATTCTAACTGCAAACAATATTATTAGACCACCCAATATTTCCCTCAACCCGGGAATTTGACCTAAAAAAATCAAGGCCCATAAAATGGCATAAACTGGTTCTAATGCAGCGTAAAGACTGGCTTTTTGAGCGTCGGTACCTTTTAGTCCATAGACATAAAGCCCGTGTGATAAACCAGTAAAAACAGTACCCAAAATCATCCAATAAAAATGTTCCTTGATATTGAGGTTAATTTCGTAAAAAAACAAAACGGGAAGAAGCAAAACTGAAACAGCTGCATTTTGCCAAAAAGCCTGTTCGAAAGGTCCAAAACCGGAGGATATTTTTTTATTGGTAAGCACTAAGAGTGAGAAGCTCAGCGCAGATAAAAGTCCCCACAAAATGCCATAAAGATAAAGGCCTTCCCAATCACCGAGGGGCACCATTATACCTATACCTGCAATGATGAGCAATGCAGAAAAGATGTTTTTTTGTGCAATTTTCCCAAATTTAAACAAAGGCGACAAGAACATGGTAAAAAGGGGAAAGGAAGAAAATGTAAGTACTGCCACAGCTACATTTGCCATTTGAATACTTTGAAAAAAGGAGGTCCAGTGTATGGCAAGTATTACCCCAAGTACCAATGCATTCAGATAGTTTTCCTTTTTTGAGAAATTGATTTTCTCTTTGTTCAGGTAAACAAGCAACATTAAAAACAATACAGCCCAAGCAGTTCTTCCCCAAACCAAAAGAAAAGGATTTAAGGGTAATAAGGCGCCAAAAATTGAAGCGCCACCGAATAACATTACTGAAAATTGCAGACTCCAAAAACTGCTGTTATTGTGCAAGTTGCCCATCTTTTAAACTAAAATTTTTTTCAAAGGTAAAAAGGATTTTAAGACTTTGGGTTTAATTAAAATTTTCATATCTTGGCAGCCAATTCAAAAAGCAGAAAGTGATGATACAAAATTGATAAAATTTACGTTCTTATATCAGTTTTAAAACAAAAAACTAAACATTTAACCAGGTATTATTCAAAAAAATACGGCTATGAAATTGTTTTCACTAATTTTTACATTGTTTTTATTTCTTGTCCTTTCCTCTGAGACTAAGGCACAGGAAACGGTTAAACCATCCAGAACACCAGAAGAACAAAAGGTTTTCGATGCACTCAATCAGCGTTGGAACAAGGCTTTGGGTACTTTTCAAATCCAGGTGGTAAATTCAAGAATCAATCCGACAGTGGGTGTAGAAATTATCGAAAAAATAGAAGCTTCCAGAAAAGAAACGGAAATAGTTTATATTTCTCTAAGAGAAAATGTCAGAATCATGGTACTTCCAAATAGAGAAATACAAAAGGCTGATTTTGTAAAAATCCCATATTTTCAGTACATTCAAGAATAAACCAAACAAAAAAATAAAAGGTATTTATGAAAAAAATACTCTACTTCCTTAGTGCCATTCTATTGTCTAATCAACTGTTTGCACAGTCTGACGATTGCACAACAGCGACACCGATAACAGTGCCTGTTTCGGGAAACATCTGTCAAAACTTTACCAGTGTCGGAGGTACATCAGACAATTTCACAACAACCTGTAGTGGCAATGCCGCTAATAATTATGTCTGGTTCCAGTATACCGTTACTGGTACACAGAATACAATTACAGTAACACCTGGTACAATTCGCGACCTTACAGTCGTCTATGATGCCACGCCCTGTGCTGATGGTGTTATCACCTTCTGTAACAGTCAAGCCGGCGCAAATCCTTCTACTATCGTTCAGGCTAATCCTGTAGGAACAACCGTCATCATTGGTATTGCGTCAACCAGTGGAATAAACGGAACTTTTCAGCTTTGCATCACATCTCAGACACCTACGAATCCATCGGCAGGAGATGAATGTAGCAATGCCATTCCATATTGTAATGCCGCAAATCCATTGAGCGTCAATAACATGAATATCTTTACAGGATCGGCGGTAACACCAAGCTGTCACCTCAGCAATCCGCAACAGGATGTATTCATTACTTTTACAGCAACAACCAATGGGACAATTGCCTGGACTGCTAATCCAAACAATAATTTTACGGAATTCGATTGGGCAATTTACAATGTAACAGCAGGATGTTTAGGAACTGAACTTTGTTGTAATTATAATTTTGCAAATTCTATTGGAGCGAATACGGGTATGGCCCCAGGTGGCGCTGGGCCTTGCGGGACTAACGCCGTGGGCGGAGCGGCCGGTGAATTCAGTCCCACGGTGAACGCGGTAGCAGGGCAAAGGTATGTGATAAGACTAAATAATTACGATGGAGACGGAACCGGTTTTGTCTTCACATGGCAGGGTACGGCACAGATTGCTCCTACGGTGAACTTTACCATAAATCCTTCTACGGTGGTTTGTGCATCGTCAACCACTGTAACAATTAACAGTACTTCGGCAGGAATACCTACTTGGACTTTTGGAAATGGGAGCACCTTTACGGGAGCAAATCCTCCACAACAGGTTTATAATACACCAGGTATTTACCCGATTACCGGTACCATCAGCGGCGCTTGCCCATCAACACTCACGCGCTTTGTTCAACTTTTTGGGCCTATCACAGCTGTTCCTGTAATAGCTCCGCCTACTTGCGGAAATTCATGCACAGGTTCATCCGTTCAACTTACACAGGTTGATGGAGGAGACGGTACTTTTAACTACAACTGGAGCTCAGGAACTACTGGAACTAGCATAACAAATCAATGTCCCGGCAACTATACCGTAACCGTTTCCGACGGAAGTTGCCCTGCAACGGTACTTACTGTTACAATACCTTCTACAGCACTCATAACCGTTACCGAAACGCATGTTGACCCACTTTGTGGCAACAACGGATCTATTAACGTAACTGCTTCGGGTGGTACCGGTGCACTTAGTTATAACTGGGGCGGGGGTATTACTACTGAAGACAGAACAGGCCTTGGAGCAGGCGTTTACACAGTAACTGTTACAGACGCATCTAGTTGTACTTCAGTGTCAAGCATTACACTGACAGCATCTGTTTTAACCTTTTCAGTATCTGTTACAAATGTTACAAATGTAACTTGTAACGGAGGCTCAAATGGATCAATCAACATTACAGCTCCTGCCGGTTGCAGTTCGGCTTCTGTTGTAATCAATGAAGTCATGTATAGCCCTTCACTCAGTAACGGACTAGATCCCAACACTGGCGAATACATAGAACTAATAGGCCCTCCCGGTACCAATATCGGCTGTTTTATTTTAACTGATGGTGATTGGACAATTACCATTCCAGCTGGAACGGTAATTCCTCCTGATGGTATTTTTACAATTGGAAACAATGCGGTTTATGGTGCTGGCTTTTTTGACCTCGATGCTGAAAGTTGTGCTTGTTTTACTGAAGGAACAGGAGGCTCAGCATTGCTTATCCTTACAGATGGCGGAGAATATGTTTCATTGTTTAACAACACAGGAACTTTTATTAATGGCTTAATATATGGCACACCTACAGCTGCAAACACACCGCCTTCGGGAACGGGTACAACAGCTGGAGTGATCAATACAGTTGGCCTCGCAGGCTGTCTATCCTCCGTAACAATTCCTGCTGCCGCTTCTTTCCAGACACATCCCGGTGGAGTGGCAAACAATACCTCACTTATAAGAAGCCCAGACGGAACCGGAGCCTGGTCCTCACAGGCAGGGGGATCCCCCAACGCATGTAATGCCCCCACGCCATTAACCTACATTTGGAGCAATGGAGCTACAACTGAGGATATCAGCGGTCTTGCGGCAAATACTTATACGGTAACGGTATCAAGCGGTAGCGGATGTACCACAACACAATCCGTTACGATTACACAGCCAAGCGCAGTAACTGCAAGCATAGCATCTTCAACTTCAGTAACCTGTAATGGTTTATCGAATGGCTCTGCTACAGCTGCTGGTACAGGGGGCACAGGAGCTTATACCTTCAACTGGAGTAATGGCAGAACTACAGCTTTGAATACAGGTCTGGCTGCCGGAACTTATATTGTCACCGTTTCAGATGCTAATCTTTGTTCTAATACGACAACTGTTACAATCTCACAACCAACAGCAGTAACAGCAACCATTTCAACTTCAACCTCTGTAAGTTGCAATGGAGGCTCTAATGGTACTGCCACTGCTGCTGCTGCAGGAGGGTCGGGAACATATACTTTCAACTGGAGCAATGGCAGAACTACAGCATTGAATACAGGTTTGGCAGCAGGGACTTACATAGTAACAGTTTCCGATGCTAATTCATGTACGGCTACTGCTTCTGTAACAATCAGTCAACCATCGGCTGTAACTGCAAGTATTCCAACTTCTACCTCAGTTACCTGTAACGGATTATCGAATGGCACCGCAACTGCAGCTGGGGCTGGAGGATCAGGTACTTATACTTTCAGCTGGAGCAATGGACCAACAACAGCTTTAAATACTGGTCTGGCAGCAGGTTCTTACACTGTTACTGTTTCTGACGCTAACCTTTGTACTGCTACTTCCTCAGTAATAATCAGTCAACCTTCTGTTGTAACAGCAAGTATTTCTAGTTCTACCTCTGTATCTTGTAATGCTGGGTCTAATGGTACGGCTACTGCTGCAGGTGCAGGAGGCTCAGGAACTTATACTTTCAATTGGAGCAACGGACGCACTACAGCTTTAAATACAGGTCTCAATGCCGGAACATTCACTGTTACTGTTTCTGATGCAAATCTTTGTTCCACAACCGCTACGGTAAGCATTTCGCAGCCAACGGCAATTAGTATAACCCTCGCTTCGACTAATGAAACCTGCCCAGGTGCAAATAATGGTTCAGCAACTGCAAATGCCAGTGGCGGAAATCCTTTGTACAATTTTGCATGGCCGGGTGGCATAAATGGTCAAACGGCATTAAATCTATCTCCTGGAAATTATTGCGTAACAGTAACTGATGCTACTTTCTGTACTGCAACTGCATGAGCTAGTGTTGCAAGTTCGGTGGTTACTCCAATAAGCGCAGGCAATGATACGGCCTATTGCGCAGGCGGATCAGCCCAGCTCAACGCTACCGGAGGTTTGACCTACACATGGTCACCAGCAAGTGGTCTGAGCGCTACTAATATTGCAAATCCTGTTGCCTCTCCATTAGTAACAACTGCCTATCAGGTTGAATCTACGATTCCATCGGGTACCAACCTTATTATCAATGGGGATTTCAGCGCAGGAAATATTGGTTTTACCAGCAATTATGCATTTTCTCCCGGTGATGTAACACCTCAATCTGTTTATGACGTCATACCCAATCCACAAACATCACATTCAAACTTCGCACCTTGCCCTGATCATACAACTGGAGCTGGAAATATGATGGTAGTGAATGGTTCTACTATTGCGAATCAAAATGTTTGGTGTCAAACTGTAAATGTTGTTCCTGCAACCGATTATATTTTTGACACTTATGTTAATACGCTTGTTGCTCAAAATACTGCAATTCTTCAATTCTCGGTTAATGGTGTTCTGCTTGGTGCTACTTTCAATGCTCCAAATGTAACCTGCGTATGGAGTCAGTTCAATGCAATCTGGAATTCAGGCGCAAGCACTACTGCCAATATTTGTATTGTAAATCAGAATACTGCTGGCGGTGGAAATGACTTTGCACTGGACGACATAACCTTTACACCTATCTGTCGTGAAAGAGACACAGTTGTAGTAACGGTAAATCCTAATCCTGTTCCTCAAATTACGAGCAATAGCCCAATTTGCGCAGGAAGTACACTCAATTTAAATGTAAATGCTGGAAGCATTTTTAGTTGGTCTGGCCCATCTTTTAGTTCAAATTTGCAAAATCCATCTATTGTTTCTGCTGCTACCACAAATTCAGGCACATACTCAGTTACAGTAAGTACACCTCAGGGTTGCTCAGCGACTACAAGTTCAACTGTAACTGTAAATCCAAACCCATCAGTGAACTTAAGTCCAAACAATGTGCTTTGTTTTGGCACCAATAGCGGGTCGATAGGTACAGTTACTGCATCTGGTACTGCTCCATTTAGTTTTATATGGTCGAACGGTCAGACTGGATCTATAGCAACAGCACTTGTTGCCGGAAATTATAGTTTAACTGTTTCCGATGTAAACGGATGTTCTGTTACATCGTCAACAAATATTGCAGAGCCAACTGCTCTAAATGCAAATGTTATTGCGACAAATATTGATTGTGGCGGAAACACTAATGGTGCTGCAGATTTAACAGTAAGTGGAGGAACATTGCCCTATACCTTCCTTTGGTCAAATGGAGCTACAAGCGAAGACCTTAGTGGGTTACCTGGCGGCATTTTTACTGTAACTGTTACTGATGGAAATGGATGTTCCTTAACAAGAAATGCTGTCACCTCAGCGCCAAATATTCTTGGAACTTTTACCAATCAGGTTAATGTCAGTTGTTTTGGCCAAGCAAACGGTTCTATAAATCTCAGTGTAAGTGGCGGTATTCAACCTTATTCATACAACTGGGGCGGAGGAGTATTTACCGAAGACAGATCTGGCTTAAATGCGGGTACATATACCGTAACCGTAACAGATGCAAACTTCTGTACTACCATAACCTCTGCAACTATTTCTCAGCCTTCGCAACTTTTAGCTTCAGTCACAGTTACCAATAATTCCTGTTTTGGTGCTAATGACGGAACTGCCTCTGTGAACGTCAGCGGTGGTACACCCGGCTACAATTTCCTTTGGTCAAACGGACAGAATACTTCTGTTGCCAATGGCCTTCCTGCCGGACTTGCAAGCATCACAGTAACCGACTTTAATGGCTGCTCTGCTAGCGCATCTGCCAATATCACACAACCAAGCCAAATTTTAGCCAATGTGGTTCAGTTTTCGAACTACAATGGTGCTGCTATTACCTGTCCTGGTGCTGCCGATGGTGCCCTGCAGGTATTTGCCAATGGCGGAGCGCTTCCATACAGTTTCAACTGGTCTGGACCACAACAGCAGACTACAGCATTAGCAACAGGCCTTGCCGAAGGCACTTACTATGTAACGGTAACTGATGCTACTGGCTGTTTTGCAGTTGATACACTCAGCATTTTCGATCCCGTTCCATTACAGGCAACTGTTCAATCGGTGAATCCTTTCTGTAATGCAGACTGCGATGGACAAATCATCGTAACAGCAACAGCAGGTACAGGTACCTTGGGTATCAATGGCTATGAATATCGCATATTTGGTCAAGGTCAGGTTGGTGGCGTATTTAGTGCCAACAATAACTTCCTCGGACTTTGTGACGGAACTTATACTGTAGAAATTAGAGACGGTAATAATTGTGTATTGCCACTTTCTATAACACTCACAGAACCCGCCCCTCTCACTATCTCTGCCTCTTTCATCCCTGTTGTCTGCAACGGTACTGCCACAGGCAATGCCACAGCCAATGCAGGTGGTGGAGTTGCACCTTATACCTTTGTATGGAGCAATGGACAAACGGGACAAACTGCTA
>JBILRK010000409.1:0-3184 GCA_044372705.1 Saprospira sp.
CTATTAGGGATTATCATACTCCTTTATTCCTGCAATGACAAAGGCAGTATAAAAACAGGCTACAATTCAGTGGCAGAAATGCCTGCCCGCAGTAATTTCTCTGAAAAAGACCTGCTCTATAAAGGCCAATCTGTTAAACTGACAAAACATGGCAGTTGCCGCATGGAATGCCGAAAATTGGATGCCTATGAGGTTCAGGAAGTTATTAACGTAGGAAGAATAATCAAAAGAAAATCAAATCCCAATTCCAAGCCCTGCCCTACTATAGCTTATGAGGGAAAAACTATTGACGGACAATTGGCCCGTGTAGTTGTGGGTGCCTGTGAAGGCGATATTAAGATTGTGACTGTGATTGATTTAAAAAAAGATTGGGATTGCAATTGCAGGTAAAGCAACGTTTTCCATAAATAATCAATCAACAATCATTGTATTTCTATCCAATTCCTGTTGACGGATATTAGCTGGCAGTTCACGATCCTCATATTGTTGCGTTCTGAGCTGAGGAATAAAGCCTGCCTCACGAATTGCCTGTTGTATGCCGTCGGCGGTAAAACGGAATGCTGCACCTGCAGCCGAAACGACATTTTCTTCAATCATAATGGAGCCAAAATCATTGGCACCTGCATGCAGACAGGCCTGAGCCACCTGCTTGCCTACTGTGAGCCAGGATGCCTGAATATTTTTAATATTTGGCAGCATGATACGACTCATAGCCACCATGCGTATATATTCATCACCGGTAAAATCGCGACTCTTGATTTTTAATTTGGTAAGAATAGTATCCTCATCCATAAAGGGCCAGGCTATAAAAGCTATAAATCCTTTGGCATCGGTAGGTTTTTCTGATTGAACATCGCGAAGCCAAACCAAATGCTCAAACCTTTCGTAATTGGTTTCAATATGGCCAAACATCATAGTAGCTGAGGTGGTAAGGTGTAACTGATGTGCAGCGCGCATGACATCCAACCACTCGGCACCACTACATTTACCTCTCGAAATGCGCCTTCTCACTCGGTCATTCAAAATCTCGGCACCAGCACCGGGCAGCGAGTCCAATCCTGCTTTTTTAAGTGCATCGAGCACTTCTATATGTGATTTTTTCTCCAATTTTGCAATGTGAGCAATTTCGGGAGGCCCAAGGGCGTGCAGTTTCAAATTTGGGTAAATTTCCTTGAGTTGACTGAAGATATCAACATAAAACTGAAGACCAAGGTCTGGATGATGTCCTCCTTGTAACAAAAGCTGATCCCCACCAAATTCAAAAAGCTCATCAATCTTTTTTCGGTATTCTTCAATAGTGGTTATGTAGGCTTCTTTGTGCCCTGGAACCCTGAAAAAGTTACAGAATTTGCAATTAGCAATACAGACATTGGTTGTATTGGAATTTCTGTCAATTATCCAACTTACTTTATTTGTGGGCACATGATGAAGACGAAGTTTATTGCCAACATACATTAGCTCGGCAGTAGAAGCCTGCTCGAAAAGAAAAACACCTTCCTCAATACTTAGAAATTCTAAATTCAGTGCTCTTTGTAGTAGATTTTCGACCTGCATTTGAAAAAAATAAATTGTGATTTAATTGTCAAAACTAAAATGCTAAACAGCCAAACTCGCGTAAAGTTAAAACTATCGTTATTATTTTACAGTTGAGGGTTCTAAATTTTTAATTGAAAGGAAATTTGAAAAAAAATAATGCGTAGAAAACTAACTGATTTTGTCTTCATCGATTCTTTCATTTATTTGAAATTAAACCAAAAGAAAAGGCAAATATTATAGTCTTAAATAGCGATTTATGCTATCTTTGCGCTGAACAGGAAAGAGTTTTTCCAAATTTCAAAAATTGCATATTTACAGCTCTTAAAAATAATTCATTGAAATGAAATCAATTTCAAAAATTGCGTTTTTCTTACTCATCTCACTAGCCTTTATTTCTTGCAAAAATAATGATGTAAAAGCCAATAACGATGACAAAAAGGACCAACAAAAAGTAAAAAAGGTTGTTACCAACAAAAATCCAAAGGATGTGCAGATGATGCAAAAATTGGAAGGAATTTGGCAAAGCAATCATGAGCCTGTTGCTATGCAGTTTTTTGAGGATGGTTCATATCGCCGATTTATACCAGCCGACCAAAATGAACCAGATGCCCCAGAAGAAGAGTTTGATAATGGAAAATGGACAGTAGACGCAGGGCTGCTTTTGTTAAACTCGGCAAGTGGCGATAAAGAAAAAATAATACTGAGTTGGATGGATGATGAATTGATATACCTGGGAAATATTGAAGAAGAATTTGATCCAAAGTTTGGCTCAAAAGAAGAATTTGCGGCAGAATTTGGGTTTTCCAAAACCAACTAAAAGCGGTATAATACCCATGAGAATTAAACTAGAAGAACCTACTCATTATTTTTTTTCTACTCAGTTAAAAATAAGGGTCAGTGATTTGAACTATGGAAACCATCTTTCAAATGACCGTTTACTTACTTTTGCGCATCAGGCAAGAGTTGAGTGGCTAGATAGCATTGGGTTTTCTGAAATGAACTTTGGCGGTACAGGTATCATCATGACTGATGCTGCCGTTATGTATAAGTCTGAAGGTCATTTAAATGATGAACTACACATTGAAGTTGGACTAGACGATCTCGGCCGTTCCGGATTTGATTTATATTATAAAATTACGAATCTAAGCAATTCAAAAGAACTGGCGCTCATCAAAACAGGCATTCTATGTTTCGACTACTCTTCAAAAAAGGTATGCAGTATTAGCGAAGAAGCCTTATTAAAAATTAAACCCCTGCTCGATACCTAAGATCTGTTTTAAGGTTTTTCTTTTCTTAATAGCGGCTTCATAAATTACTTATTAACTTCGTAGCCTTAGCACAATTTGCCCCTCATGAAAAACTTAATTAAAGTCGCGCTATTTTGCATCATCTTGCTTACTTTTTATGCTTGTCCCCTTGGTCTGGATTATCCTATAGCTGAGCCTGGAAAAGCACAAATTGATGAAGACTTAATTGGAACCTGGAAAAATAAAGATCCGGAAGCAACCCTGCTCAAAATTAAAATTTCAAAAAAAGATAATTTCAGTTACGAGGTGCATGTTTTGGAAAAAAGTGAATTATATGCACTCGAAACTGATAATTTTAGCGCCTGGACAAGCAATGTAGAGGGTCAAAAAATTCTATATTT
>JBILRK010000408.1:0-3184 GCA_044372705.1 Saprospira sp.
TAAATGAGCTCAATTGGACCGATTTTTATTTGGAATTGGCAGTTTCCGATCAATACGAGCTTCATAAAATTGTCAGCACTTCAGATTTGAATATAGCAACCCTGCCTCAAACCCAAACAGTTTATAATGACCAAACCAATGTTAATAATCCTGCCGAGGCGAATAGCTGTTATTACATAGAAGCCAGAGGGGTTATTAATATTCCGGGCAATCCGCCACGCTATACTTTTTCACGTTCCAATACCGTATGTCCCGAGCAGAAAGCAGTACTATGGTTTCCCAATGCTTTTGCTCCTGAAGGGAAAAACAATGAATTTAAGCCCTTGGCTGGATTTGGTTCCACATTGGAATCTTACCTAATTCAGATTTATGATCGCTATGGTGCGATGCTTTTCGAATCGAATGACCTTGAGCGTGGATGGGATGGCACAGCTGCTGGAAAGAGCCTGCCACAGGGAGTTTATGTATTTGTTGCGAGATATACACAGGCCGACGGAAGCAGCAGCGAGCAAAAAGGCACAGTATTACTGATACGTTAATTTATATTGCTAAGGTTTCGATAATTTCATCAAAATTGCTATTTTTCGGAATTGCAAAACCAAAAAACAACAGCCATGAATCAATTTAAAAAAATTACAGCGATTTTATTGCCAATTATTTTGTTCATCTTCATTCCCCTATCTGCTTTTGCAACGGGTGATGAGAAAGCTTCAGAGAGTGAATTTCCAATGGAGTTTATTTTTGAATGGGTAGAAGTTTCGGCAGATATTATCGGTATAATTATTCTATTTATTGGATTTGCAAAAGGTGTGTACATGTTTCTGTTATTGGAACTAGACAGACTCAGAGGAAAGAAAGATTATGAGGAGCTTTTCAGCCTCAGAAATATTTTGGGTACTTATATCATCATTTCTTTAGATTTTCTAATCGTTTCGGATATTATTCACTCCGTCATCAGTCCCGACACCAAAGAACTGATCAACCTGGGAATCATCGTTGTGCTAAGAACCTCAATTGGTTTCTTCCTCGGAAAAGAGCTGAATGAGTTACGCAAGGAGCTTAAAGAGGAGGCGCATGAGGCCGAACTAAAAGAAAATGCAAAACACTGATTATAAATTAAGAGGGCAGAAGGTAGAAATCAGAAAATTTGAATTTCTACCTTCTGTCTTCAAATTTGAATTTTAGCCCTGAACCCTCTTGCCGCATAATAAGATTCGGCGCCATTATGATAAATAAAGGTTCTTCCGTAGCGCTTGTCTCCGAAAATCGCCCCACCAAGTTTCCTGAGAGGCTCCTCTGTAAACAGCCATGAAGATGTTTTTAAATCAAAATCGCCTAACTGCTGAAGTTTTAAATATTCTTTCTCTGTAAGCAGTTCAGCGCCCATTTGCGCGGCCATTGCCAAAGCTGAGCCTTGCGGTTTGTTTTCCTTTCTTGAATTTAAAGCAATATCATCGTAGCATAAACTTCGACGCCCCTTCGGACTTTCGGCAGCGCAGTCGCAAAAGGTGTATGTATCTGATGCTGCATCATAGGCAATTATATCTGGCTCTCCGCCACTTTCCTCCATTAGATAAAGCGACTGAAGTTTAGATGGATTTTCCAGCAGTTTCAATTTAATTTTATCCCAGATTAAATTGGGATGTCTGTGCATATTTTTTTCAAAGCGGGATTGAAGGCTTTGTAGTAAAATATTTAATTGAGCAGGGTTCATTGCTAGTAGCGGGATTTAAATTCCTTAACTGTGTTATTTAACATCACAATGCAATAGCTTTTTGTCACCTACAAAGGCTTCGAGACAATCACCAATTTTTACCTGGGCGACACCAGCAGGCGTACCGGTAAAAATAAGATCACCAGCCTGCAAGGTAAAAAACCTTGATGCATAACTAATCATTGCATCAAAACCGGTAATCATTTGCGCGCTATTCCCATGCTGAACACAAATACTATTATTAAAAAGCTTGAAATCGATATGGCCATCCTCAGATTTTAACAATGAAAATGGAACGAATTCCCCAATAACTGCTGAGTTGTCAAATGCTTTGGATATTTCCCAGGGATGGCCCTTGCTTTTCAGTTCAGACTGTAAATCTCTAGCGGTAAAATCTATGCCTAAGCTTGCCATCTCATAATATTTATGAGCAAATTCAGGAGCAATACTTTTCCCATTTTTGGAAATTTTAAGCACAATTTCAATCTCGTGATGAATGTCCTTTGAAAAATCAGGATGATAAAAGGGTTTTGAATCCTTTAAAATTGCCGTATCGGGCTTCAGAAAAAGCAGTGGGCTCTCCGGAATCGGGTTGTTTAATTCGGCAGCGTGCGCAGCATAATTTCTACCAATGCAAATTATTTTCATAGAGCAAAATCTTTAAAATGTATAATCAAATTACTTACACTCGTTTTATTGTTGATAATCAATTGTTTATGCAAATATTTGGTCTAATATTAAATTAACGTGAATTATTTTGTCACTTAAAACGTTAAAATTTTACAAAATTAATCAAAAAAGTGTAAAAAAATTTTGGAAAATCGCCTTGCTTTTTGCTATCTTTGAATCATCAAATAAGCAGATACTTTCTGCAAGGATACTATTTTAGGTCAGAAAAAGTTCTTATCTGTCAGTTAAGTGTAGGTCTTTCTATTAGTCTCATCTAAATGAGCAAAATTAAGGGGTTGCGATGCAGCCCCTTATCTATTTTATAAACTATTTGATGTCAATATTAAAACCTTACGTTTTGTAAACCTGCGAGTTCTTTAACCTCGCGGAGTGTCTCCTGAGCAATTTTACGAATATTTGCAGCAGCTTCCTTAATCTGATTTTTGATTTCCTTTTTATTGATTAATAATTCCTTACGTTTTTCGGTAAAGGCAGAAGTCATAGCAACCAAGGAATCAGAAACAGCCTCTTTCAGGTCTTTATATGAAAGCTTAGCTGCAGGGTCTTTATAAGTCTCCATCATGTGACGGTGCAGTTCTTCCTTACCGCTTGCTTTGAGCATAATAAAGAGATTTTCAACAC
The DNA here is from genome assembly GCA_044372705.1 of Saprospira sp. GTDB lineage: Bacteria > Bacteroidota > Bacteroidia > Chitinophagales > Saprospiraceae > Saprospira. The sequence goes on from JBILRK010000408.1 coordinate 3,026, forward strand.
CGGGGCTCATGATTCCCCTTTCCTGTTCATCGCCAGCATCAGTTACAGCAGAGCCAACTTTTTTGCGCAGCGATTTTTCTTCTTCAAAAATGGAAATGAAATGCTTCTCCCCCAAACTCTTACTCATTTTTTTGGTAGGATCGGCCAAAGAACGAATTT
>JBILRK010000411.1:0-3173 GCA_044372705.1 Saprospira sp.
TGTAGCAACAGACACCTTTCTATGTACCTATTACGGTGCATGCTCTGAAATTTTGCCTAACGAGGATGCCATTCAAAAAATCAGCATACCTGAAATCCGGGAGGGGCTAAAAAATTTGTATGATATTGGGGATACAGATTTTGGAGACTTTGCCAATGAGCATTTTTTCGACCTGCATTATCAGCCAAAACCTGAAGCTGAGCCTATAAACCTGGGACTGGGAAATATGTGGCGACTGGCAGTAAAACATCCTGGCAGTGAAGTACTGCCTTGTATTCATAGGGCGCCCAGAGAAAATGCGGAGATAAGGCTGTTGTTGATTTGTTAAATGGGAATGTTCCTAAAAATACCGCCTATAGAGGACTTCGGTCCTCATTTTATATTTTTGAAACTGGCTTCAACATATTTTTTTACCTTTGTGTTGTTATCTAACAATATTTATTTCAATTTAAATTATCAATTATGAAGTTATTATTGATGCTTAGCGCCATTATGATCAGCTTAAGTGCTTTTGGGCAAAAAAGTATGTGGAAATTAGATGGAGGACATTCATCGCTTCGATTTTCGACAAAACACATGGGCATTGCCTACTTTAACGGCAGTTTTCAAAAATTTGAAGTAGGCGTAAAAGCATTTGGAGAAGATTTTTCAACAATGGAAATAGAAATGAGTGCAGATATAGCTTCTATCAACACCGCTAATGAAATGCGCGATAAACATTTACTTTCTGAAGACTTTTTTGATGCGGAAAAATATCCAAAAATGACCTTCATTAGCAAATCTGTTAAGAAGAAAGATGATAAAAGCTTTTTGGTTAGCGGTGATTTTACGATACACGGCATTACCAAAACTGTTGAACTCAGCGCTGTTCATACAGGAACAATCAAGGTAAAAGATGATGGAAAAGAAATTCCAATTGTTGGATTCAAAGTGACTGGCTCGATCAAAAGATCCGATTATGGCATTTCGCCCGATTATACAGACATTGCTGATGAAGTTTCTTTGGATGCAGATTTAGAACTCTATATGGACTAAAATTCTTGTATAAAATATTTGAACAAAAGCCCTTGAAGCAGATATCAGGGGCTTTTGTTTTAATTGAAATTATTATTAAGTTTGAGGAACCAACTTTAGGACTACACTGTTTTTGAATTTTTAAACACTTTATGGACAAAACAAGAATTGACAAATGGCTCTGGGCCGTACGTATTTTTAAGAGCCGTTCAATGGCAGCGGATGCCTGTAAGAATGGCCGTGTCAAATTCAATGGCAGCATCCTCAAAGCCTCTGCAAATGTACAGCGGGGTAATATTATACAGGTGCGAAAAGATCATTTCAATTTTACTTTTAAAGTATTGGACATTATAGACAAAAGGGTTTCTGCAAAATTAGCTGAGCCCTGTTATGAAAATATAACTCCGCCAGAGGAATTGAATAAATTCAAAAGTTGGTTTTTAAACAGTCAAAGCGTTGAATTTAGAGAAAAAGGAAGCGGACGTCCTACCAAAAAAGAGCGCAGGGTAATTGATGACTACAAAGTCGAAATTGTTAGTGAAGATTCAGAAGTTGAATCGACAGACAATGAGGAATGGTTTAATTTTGAATAAAGAAAGATAGCATTACTTTAAACAAAAAACTTAGTTCTGCTTCACTCCACATATTTTGTCCAAAAAAATATGAATTTGGACTATAAATCTTAAAATTATCAAAAAAAGTCCCGCTAAATATCGAGACTTTTTTTTATTTTTATCAGCTGTATTACAAAAGTAAACTATATGCAGCTCGATTCCGAAATACTAGAAGCCACTTTTACAAACCAAGGCACTGATTTATACAGCCTTACCAATCAAAAACCTGTTTTCTTGGTATTTTTGAGACATTTTGGATGTACTTTTTGCAGGGAGGCCATGTCAGATATCGCAAAAATAAAGTCTAAAATACTTGAATTTGGCTTGCAACCCGTCATTGTTCACATGTCAGATGAAGAAGTTGCCGAAGCTTTCTTCGAAAAATATCAGTTAAAAGGAACTGCACATATCTCAGATCCCGACCAAAGTCTTTATGAGTATTTTGGTTTATCTAAGGGAACATTTGGGCAACTTTATGGACTTAAAACCTGGTTGCGAGGTCTTCAAGCCGGTTTGATTGACGGGCATGGAGGTCCAAAACTTAAAAAAGGCTGGGGCGATTACACCCAAATGCCTGGTTTATTTATCCTAAAAGACGGCGTAATTAAAGCGAAATTCGGACACAAAACGGCTTCTGACAGGCCTGATTATATCCCATTTATCAAAAAGTTTTTGAAACAGGAACAGCAATAAGTTTTAGCTGCTGTGTAATTTCGAGGCTAAGGTGCTAGATTTCATGGATTTACAAGCCATTACAAATCTGGATTTTCCCTATTTCAATTTCTGAACAAACTAATCCTCTAATATAGTTTTAATAAGAATTCCTTCGTGTAAGGCATTCGCCGATAAATAAATTGGGAAAGCGATGTTGTTGTTTTTTAAAACGGCCTTAAATAATATCAAGGCAATTGGCAATAGCTTAGCACGTGAGAACATCATATTGGGCATTTCCAAACGTTGTTCATAGCTGCTGAATATAATTTTGTCCAAAACTGAATTAAAATCAGTTGCTGAAATTGTTGTTAAATCATTCTTTGAAAATTCAATCCCAAGCAAGTTGGCAAGCGCATCTAAGGTCCCCGATGCCGCTACCAATCTGTGAACCGGATAAAGACTAACTGCCTCTGATAGCGGTTGAAGCTTTTGCTGAATATAATTACTCAAGTTCCTTATTTCCTCAACATGTATTGGATCTGAAATCTTAAACTTTTCGGACAGGAGTGCCGCGCCCAATTGGAAACTTTCGCGCCAAAGGCATTGATTCCTGTTGCCAATCATAAATTCTACAGAGCCGCCACCAATATCGATAATAAGATTATTGAGCCCGTCATTAGGCAAAGTTTGCGAAACCCCTGCAAAAATAAGTTCCGCTTCGCGCTTACCATCAATCACTTCAATTTGAATTGCACTGCAGTTAAACACTTCTTCAGCCAACTCTGCCCCATTGGATGCAACCCTGAAAGCGGCCGTACCAATAGCTTTTATTTGTTCAACCTTGTGTTCACTGATGATTTCTGCAAATTTTAAATACGCATTTTTTACCCG
>JBILRK010000410.1:0-3173 GCA_044372705.1 Saprospira sp.
CAGACTGGTACAGCCGGATGGTATCAGGAGGAGCCAATTATTGTAGCCGACAGCTTGGCTGTTTGGCAAAGGGCAGAACTGATTGGTAACAACATTAACGACCCTGCTAACTTTGCCTGGGTAACCAAACCTAATGCACCATTCACCTATAATACCAATGAACGCGGCTGGGTCTACAGTCCATGCTTCGACTTTACAAATGCCCGCAGGCCAATGATAGCCTTCGATATCTGGCGCGATTTCCTCACCGATATCGATGGTGCTGTACTCGAGTTCTACGACGATTTCTCCAATACCTGGAAACCTGTGGGCGAAACCGAAAAAGGTATCAATTGGTATCAAACCAATTTCCTCGTTTCACGTCCGGGAAATCAGGCTGCAGCTACCTATCCTAGAGGTTGGACAGGGGAAAGTGCTGGATGGGAAAAGGCCCGTTATCGCCTCGATTATTTGGCTGGTCGTCCTTTCTTGCGTTTCCGTGTTGCTTTTGCATCCGACCCGAATACTGTACTTGAAGGACACGAGGGTATGGCATTCGACTCGGTTTGGATTGGCGAGCGTGGCAGAAATGTCCTTGTAGAGCATTTTTCCAACTTCTTCCACTTCAATCAGCAGGGAGCAAGTATGGATATTATCGATAAAAAAGTGTATGACACTATCTACAACAGCACCAATGGCCGCGATGTGTCGCTCATTCAGTATCAGACCAATATACAACAGGTGGACCCTGTAAATGCACTCTTCTCTTTCGATTTCGATTCACGTGTGCTTTACTACGGTATCAATGCCAATAGTCAGATTCGTATCGACGGGCTTACCTATGGCAATGGCAGATCTGAAAACCTGAGTCAGTATCAGATGGATTTCGACATGTTGCAGTTCCCTGTTTTCGATATTCAGGTCGATCCACTTATCTTCTCGGGCAATACCATACAGGTGAATGCCGAGGCCAGGGCTTTGACCAATCTCGACTCTGCAGATTATACCATGACCTTTGCCATAACTGAAGATGATGTACTTAATAATCGTGGATTTGCCATGCAGTCGGTGCTACGCAAATTTATCCCAGATGCAAGTGGTTTCCCTCTGCAACAGGGCTGGTCAGCTGGTCAGATAGTGAATAGAAGTGGCTCCTGGATTTATAATTTAGGAACACCCGATCCTTCAAAAATTGAAGCAGTGGTCTTTATTCAGAATAACAATACCAAAGATGTGATGCAGGTAACTACTACCCGCGATCTGAGTATCTTTCCCCCTGTAGGTTCCATACCTGTTGAGGAAGAGGCGGCTGTTCGCAGAGATATTATCGGAATGAATCTCTTCCCCAATCCGGCGCAAAACTACTTCAATGTGAGTTTCGATATGCCATTGAGCAGCGATTATCAGTGGGCATTGGTCGATGTACTTGGAAGGATTATTCATCAGGGTATTGCTCGCGAGCGTACCGAGCAAATGATTATCGATACCGAGAAGTTAAGCGAGGGAACTTATTTCTTCACTATTAGAAACGAAAATGCTTACGCACAGCGAAAAGTAGTAATAAGCAAACAATAGTTTATCGACAACAATTAAAAAACGCCTGGAAGTATAATACTTTCAGGCGTTTTTTTAATACAAGAATCTTTTCAAATCGTATTTTAGCGCACAAAATGTTGATTTAGGAAACAGTTTCATTAGCCTCGTTCTTAAACGAAATAGTAAACTTAGTTCCCACACCCTCTTCACTTTCAAAATCAATAGTTCCATTCAGGTTATCGAGGTATTTTCTTACAATAAAAAGTCCCAAACCTGTACCCTGGATATTGATGGCATTATCGGCCCTGAAAAACCTTTCAAAAAGATATACTTTTTGTTCTTTAGGAATGCCTATTCCTTCGTCACGAACCGATGCATAAAATACATCTTTATCTTGCCATAGATTGATGTAAATATTCGATCCTTCGAAAGAGTATTTTACTGCATTCGACAGCAAGTTGATGAATACATTTCTCAAACTTTGGACATTTGAAATGATAATAGGGTCGCTAATGTGCTGTTCGAAGACAAATTTTTGATCTTTTTTGGCAAAAACATTCACCTCTTCTATGCAGTTGTTTATTAAATCTACAATGTCCAATTCCTTTTTCTCTTTATCGAATTTACCCTCTTCCAATTTTGATAAGGAAAGGAAATCTTCCAGAATTTGGGTAAGATTTCTTACTGATGATTTAATTCTATTGATATGCTTATCTGTTTTTTCAAGCACCTCTGAAGTGAGGTAGCGTTGTATCAAATTGGTAGAGGAAAGTATTGTACTCAAGGGTGTTCTGAACTCATGCGATGCCATTGATATGAACTTAGATTTAAGATCATTCAGTTCTTTTTCCTTTTCGAGGGCAGCATTAATTTCATCCTGAATGATTAATAGCCTTTCTTCTGCAAGCTTACGTTCAGTAATCTCATATTCAAGTTTCGACTTGTTTTCATTTAATTCTTTTACGGTTAATTCAAGCATTCGGTTTTTCTCCCTGAGCTCTTGTTCCTCAGCCTGTTTTGCATTTAAATATAAGCTGTACAGATCCGAGATAGTCTGTTCTATTTGAAGATCTTTCTTTTTAAGTTCTTCTTTAAGTTCTCGGTTTTTCTTCAGTACATCATTTCTTTCTGTTTCATTTGAATAATTTCTTATTATACCTGTGTAATAGGTGTGTCCGCCATCTTCAAACTGACTGATATTGATGAGTAGCTGAACCTTTGAGCCATTCTTGTGAATACCGAAAATTTCTCTATCCTTGCCAATGATGCGCATGCTTTTTTCTTCAGAACTCAAGAATGAATCATGTTGCGAGGCCATAGGACCTTCCATCAGGAAGCTCACATTCTTGCCAATAACATCGCTTGGCTCGTAGCCCAATATCTGTTCTAGCTTAGCATTACATTGCAGGATAATTCCTTTTTTGTCAATAACAACTATTGCGTCGTTAATGCTGCCAAGAAATTGAGATATTTTATTAAGCATAAATCGTATTGGGTTAGAATTGCAAATTTAGAATATAAAAGGGAAAAGAGGAAAGATTGAAAGAGGAAAGATTGAAAGTGTAGATGAATCAGGTACGAGTTATTAGTCCTTTTTACATTACATAAAAAAAATCTCATTTCTTTTTGTAGAATTTAACAATCAAGTTCTGTCTTTA
>JBILRK010000412.1:0-3156 GCA_044372705.1 Saprospira sp.
ATTTACAGGTGCCCGAAGGGATTTATAACATTAGTTCCCTTGATTTAATGCATAAATTCTATAAAGGGCTGAATCTGAATTATCCAAATGAATCTGATATTGTTTTGAGTGACAAAATAAATCCGGGTTCAGAAATTGCCATTCATGGTAATTGCATCAGCAGCGGCTGTATTGCCATGTCTGACGAAGTGATGGATCAAATTTTCCCCTTAGTTGAAAAAGCGATTACTGAGGGACAAAACAATATTCCTGTCCATATTTTTCCATGTGATTTCAGCAAAACCAATCTCGATGAGCTTTTTAAAGCTCAACCAAAACACAAAAGTTTTTGGATGGCGTTGGCCAGCGTGCAGCAACATTTCGACAGCTGGAATACATTGCCTTGGATTGTTGTAGAAGCTGATGGAAATTATAGCTTAATAAAATAATTATAAACCAGCCTTTGCCGAAATTTCGAGCATACGGTCTATACAAACTCTTCCTTTTTCAATTTGCTCTTGAGTTAAGTGAATTTCAGGCAACTCATACTTCATACAGAGATAGAGTTTCTCTAGGGTATTCAGTCTCATGTGTGGGCACTCGTTGCAGGCGCAATTGTTGTTTGGCGGCGCAGGAATAAAAGTCTTATTGGGTGATGCTTTTTCCATTTGATGAATAATACCCGCCTCGGTGGCAACGATAAATTCTGTAGCCGGACTTTTGATGGTATATTTCAGCAAAGAGGTTGTTGAGCCTATGTGGTCGGCAATTTCGAGAATATGCGCTTCGCACTCAGGATGGGCAATGAGCAAAGCATTGGGGTGGCGTTCTTTCAGTTTTACAATTTTCTCCTTCGAGAAGATTTCATGCACCATGCAGGCACCATCCCAAAGAATCATCTTGCGACCAGTGACTTTATTAAGATATGCTCCCAGATTTTTATCTGGTGCAAAAATAATAGGCTGATCTTCAGGAATGCTGTCGATAATATTTTTTGCATTGGTAGAGGTGCAGCAAATATCCGTCAGTACTTTCAAATCGGCTGTGCAGTTGATATAACTGACTACCACATGATCGGGATGTTTTTCTTTAAATTTTGCAAAAACAGGAGCCGGACAAGATTCTGCCAAGGAACAGCCTGCCTTTAGGTCGGGAAGTATCACTTTTTTATTCGGGTTGAGCATCTTGGCGGTTTCGGCCATAAAATGTACGCCGGCAAAAACAATAATCTCTGCATCAGTCTTCGCGGCTTCCTGGGCCAATCCCAAACTGTCGCCGATATAATCAGCAATATCCTGTATCTCACTTTCCTGATAATAATGCGCCAACAGAACCATCTTTTTTTCCTTTTTCAGCTTATTGATTTCTTCAAAAAGGTCTAAAGTGGGATCTATTTCCATATCGAGAAATCCTTTTTTATCGAGTTTGCTTTTGGCAGTTTCAAGTGTTTGCATGATTATAGAATGAAAGATGAAAGGGTGAAAGATTTTTATAATAAACGTACTTTCTTTGTGTAACCCTCCCGAAAGCTTTCGAGGAAGCTATCGAGTCTGTGCACTTAGTGGTTTAAGAAAAAATGAATAGTTTTAAAAGAATAAATTACTTTGTTTAGTTATTAAACTAAGTTAATTATTTAAAAGTTCAATCATTTGAAAATTTATTCAGACAATCCCAAACAAATTCAGCTTCGAATCCACGTCCAATTAGATAAGCAGCGAGTTTGTGGTTTTTTTTAAAGCTGTTTGATTCTGAAAGCAATTTAGCTTTTTTATTTAAAACTTCTAACAAAGTTGCCCGATAATCCTCTTCATTTATTTCAGAAGCCAACGCTTTTTTAATGGAATATTCGGAGATTTTTTTTGATTTCAGTTCCTGAACAATTTTTATCCGTCCCCAGTGTTTGATTCTAAATTTACCTCCGGCATAGACTTTGGCAAATCGTTCCTCGTTCAGAAAATTATCAGTAATCAAATCTGCTATGACACTTTCCAGCGCATCACCATAAACGCCCAATTCAATCAGTTTGCTCCGCACTTCATCCTGACATCGTTCCTGATAGGCGCAGTACTGCTGCATTTTCAGCAAGGCTTCGTCTTGGCTAAGGAATTTTTTTGTCATTTTGAAATATTTAAATTCGAATATATGACATTTTACATGCTTTGTCAAGAACAAATAAAAAAAGGCAGTAAAAAATTGCTGCCTTTATTTATTTATTTCGAAGAGAAAAGAAATTAACTTCATCTCAAAGCTCCCATCTTATATCTAAGTACTAGTAAACCGCTTCCACAATCTGTTTGATAGTCGGCACATCGCCCATAGTATAATAATGCAGGCATGGCACGCCGGCGGCTTTCAGTTCTTTGGACTGTGCGATACACCATTCAATACCTACCTGTCGACGAGCTTCTGCATCTTTGGCCTTGATCAGTTCAAGGGTTAATGCTTCGGGCAAATCGATATAAAAATGGCGTGGGATTGAGCTAAGCTGATACTTTTTAGTGATAGGTTTCAATCCAGGAACTATCGGCACATTGATACCATTTTCACGACACATTTTTTCGAATTCGAAAAATTTCTGATTATCGAAAAACATCTGTGTTACGACGTACTGCGCTCCAGCCTCTACTTTCTTTTTCAGAAAGTAAATATCATTGGCAAGATTGGGTGCCTCGAAATGTTTTTCGGGATACCCGGCAACACCAATACAGAAGGAAGAAGGCTCAGCATCCATAATGGTTGAATCTAAGTACCTGCCTTCGTTCATGGAATTTACCTGTTTTACAAGGTCGAGGGCATAAGCATGTCCTCCCGGTTCCGGTTCGAATTTTTCTTCAAATTTTTGGGGGTCGCCGCGTAGTACAAGTACATTATCAACGCCCAAAAACATGAGGTCTATCAAGGCATTTTCGGTTTCTTCTACGGTAAAGCCCCCACAAATCAAGTGCGGTACGGCATCAACCTTGTAGCGATTCATAATTGAGGCACAAATACCCACGGTACCGGGACGCTTGCGCACTGCCGATTTTTCGTAATATCCGCTCTCTTTTCGCTGATAAATGTATTCCTGTCGGTGATAGGTCACATCTATAAAAGGCGGTTTGAACTCCATAAGTGGGTCCAAGGTTTCGAAAATGCTATTAATGCCGCCTCCTTTGAGGGGTGGCAAAATTTCGAAAG
>JBILRK010000416.1:0-3143 GCA_044372705.1 Saprospira sp.
ATGAAAACATTCAGACTTGGCTGTTTCAGTTTTATTTGTGACATCTTTTCTTAGTGTAGGAGATAATTTTTCAACTTCTGGGAGTTGTTCCTGTAAGTTGGTATATAATTTCTCGGCATCACAATATTTTTTGTTGTCAAAATTTTCATCAGCTTCTCTCAATTTTTGTCTGAATTCCTTTACAGATTTATTTAGCTTATCTTTTTCTTCAGCTGATTTATCTTTTTCAAAATTAAAATTCACCTCATCAATTTCAGACTTTTGGTTTATTTTAACTAGCTCTATTTCCCTTTCGTATCTATTTTTACAATCACAACAAATTCTGTTGCCATGTGCATTACAAACATAGCTGAAGGAATTACAATCTGATTCTTCAGGCATTGTACAAGTATCACAAATTTCATTATATGAATAATACCTACCATAAATATTTTCAGAAGTTTTTTTGTATTTTTCTTTAATATTATTTTGTTTGTATAACCATGTTTCCTCGCTATTCATTCTATCATTTGATGAAATATCAATAGAAGAGATATTTTCTTTTTTTGAAAAAATATCAGACTCAATAGCATATTCCGTTCTGAAATCAGTTTCATAGGATCTGATTATTTCTACCTCTAATTTTAAGGATTCAAAAGCTGCCTCTATCTCTGCAATAGCATTATCAGTGGCTAAATTTAATTTATCCATTAAACTCAATCCTTTTTTCTCTGAAATATCAATATTACTCAAATATTCTATTACGGTTGTGCCATAGGTAGCTTTTTGACCATTAAAAAATAAGCGATATTTATTTAATTCAATTAAATAACTACTAATCAAAGGTGAGATCCTGTTTTTGAGGTCTCTAATTGCTGAAGGATTACAAATTTTATAATCTTCAAGATAAATAATAGGATCGGTCACATTATCCCACCAAATACATTGTCCATTATTCCAATGTTTATATGATTTACCTTTTAAAGCAGCTTCCTGAGCATCGCCGTAACTCTTGTAATCTGAACTAGCTCCTATTGAACGTCCTGGACAAGGTTTCCATTCCAAAACCCAGCATCTCTTACACTCATGATCTAGAGGTATGAATCTTGTAGTGATTTCTCCACCACATTTTACCAAACGACTCTCATAACCGGGGGGGCAGCTTTCTTGCCCGAAGCTTTGAAAACCTGAATAAAGTAAAATAAAAATTATCATATACTTAGGTTGAAATATTATAGTATTATTTATTGGTTTCATATTTGTAATATTTATTTGTTAAGAATTATTATTATGAATGAGAGTATTTTTATTTGAACTTAATTAGGGGCTTTGAGGGGTCTTGACTATCTCTTTGTCTTATAATGTCAATTATACCTTCCTTGTTGGCATATTCATAAGCTCTTTTTCTCAACTTTTTTGCTTTTTTTGCTGCAATACGTACACTAAGCTTACTGTAGAGGAGAAGAAAGATTGATCTTAATACAAAAAAAGTTAAAATACTAACAAAAATTGCTGCAATAATAATAATAATTTCTAAAGCGAATTTCGGAAATAAATATGGCAGTGTTGGAACCGTTATTGCTACTAAAATACTCGAGTATATCAAAAATTTATTAACAAATTCTTTATTGCGATAATAAGTATAATAGTTACCATTTGCTTTTTGAGCTTTGTCCATTTTTTTATCATAAATATTTATTTTATCCTCATTTTTAGTATATAAATAACAAAACGCATATCTAATATCGCATTCATTTTTAAGGTCTTTTAAGGCATTCATCTTATTAGTTTCTACAAGTATATACTCATGATTTTCAATTAATTCATTTATCACATTCAAAGTATTTAAAAACTCCTCGTAGTTTTTGTAATTTTCATCGGCATGATTATAACTCTTATTTATTTTTAGTTCATATTCGCTAATAATGGCTAAAATTGAATCTCTTATTCTTGCTTTATCTGTTTGGATAGAATCTGCGATTTGTTTATTTCTTTCCTCCCTTTTGGCCAAAAGAAAAAAACTATAATCATTCACATTTTTATCACATACTATTTTATCGTTTATTTCTAATCCGCCTTTAGTTGAAATTGCTTTAATAAGATAAATTCCTCTCTCTATTTTAAAACTTTTAGAATTATTAGGGCCACTTTTTAAATAACCCAATCTGATTCCATCTAAAAAAACCATGCAATCATAGTCCGTTGATATTTTTAATATTGTTGAATCTTTAACGACATTTATTAGAAAAGCACTTGGCAAAGAAGATGCATAAGTACTCTTTGCGACCAGTAAGAAAAAAAAATGAATCAAAATATTGCGACAGATAACAAAAAAATCAGTTTTCATAAGATTGGTAATTAAATCGAAACAGGTATTTAAGATTTTAGGTGACATTAAATCGTTTAACAAATTTAAATTAATCAAAGCATTTATTTGTAAACAACTAATAACTATAGCTAAAGTACAAAAATATTAATTTGTACAAAAGATTCAAACTTTATCTTAAAACAAAATACATCCTAAAGATTTAATAAACAATTCCAACATAATTCTAAGTCTTGTGATTTTATTAAAATCAAAAAATTTAACCCAAAAACTATTAACTTTGCGAATTAGCAAACAGCATCCTATTACGTTTTATAAACAATATGAAAATCCGTTCCAAACAGCCCAATCTGGGCACTACCATTTTCTCAGTGATGTCGGCTCTTGCCAATGAAACAGGGGCCATCAATCTTTCACAGGGTTTTCCAAACTATGCCTGCGACCAAAAACTGCTCGATTTGGTGAGTAAATATGTGAACAAGGGCATGAATCAGTACGCTCCCATGCCGGGTGTTCCTGTACTTTGTCAGCGACTTGCCGAAAAAATAAAATCCCTCTATGGCAGCGAGTACAATCCAGCAACTGAAATTACCATTTGTCCCGGCGCTACCGAGGCAATTTTCTCGGCAATTATGGCCTTTGTACATCCAGGAGACGAAGTAATTGTCATTGAACCTGCTTATGATTGTTATGTTCCGAGCATCGAATTGTCCGGAGGAAAAGCTGTACCCTATGCACTAAAAGCGCCTGATTGGAAAGTGGATTGGAGGGAATTGGGCAAACTTGTCAGCGAAAAAACAAGTATGATTATCATCAATACGCCACACAATCCCTTGGG
>JBILRK010000415.1:0-3143 GCA_044372705.1 Saprospira sp.
GATTTTCTTCATCGTTGCCAACCTTAATTCTTAGCGCGTTTTCACAAGCCGGCAATCCCGAGGCATCGTAAACATAGATATGCTCGTCTTCCAAATAATTTAAAAGTTGCTTAGGCTTATCAACCTTTACTAATAAATAATTCGCTTCTGATTTATAGATTTCCAGGACAAATTTGAATTTAGAAAGTTCTTCCGTCAATTTTTCACGGGCAGCAATTGTTTGCGCCACTACCCTATCTCTTTGTTCGGGAATGCGCAATGCTCTTGTGGCAATTTCCTGCGCTACAGCATTAACATTAAAAGCTGCTTTAACGGTGTTGACAACATCTATAATCTGAGGCGAGGCAAAGATTGCACCCAAACGAAGACCGGCCATTCCCCAAACGTTTGAAAAACTTTGGATAATAATCAGATTTGGATAAGAATCTAGGTATTCCAAAAGACTATTTTGTGGATTATAACCAATATTTGATTCATCGACAATAACAATTCCCTTAAAATCATCAATCATATCTATCATATCCAAGCCACGAAGTGCTACACCCGAAATCGGATTGGGATTGGATAGGTACAATATTTTTGTCTCTTCCTTTATATAGTGTTTTGCCTGAAATACGGATAACTGAAAATCATCATTCAGCGCTATTTCGTCTAAAACAAGACCATTCAAGGCTGCGAAATGATTGATTCTGTTTTCGAATGGTGCAAATGCCAAAACATGATCCTTTCCTTGTCTGCCAAAAATTCTCATGATAAGATCAATCAGTTCATCAGAACCATTACCGAAAGAAATTTTATTGGCCGGCACATTCAGGTAATCAGATAGCTCATCGCGAAGTATCTTTGCATCTGAATCGGGATAGGCAGTATAATTGGTATCGCTACCGACCGTGCCAAAGGAACTAATATTTTTATCGAGCTCTAGTCCGTTAAAAATGCCTTTTTGATTTGGCATTTCTGACTTAGTCTTAGAGAGCATCATTTTTCTGATATGACGCGGCAGAAAGTCTTGAAGATCAAAGCGGGCTGGCATAAAATTAGGATTAGGGGGTTATAAAGACCTAACAGGTTTTACAAAAACCGTGCCTTATTTTTAAAGTTGGTAATAAGTATCGGCAATCATAAGTACACAAAAAGCAAGACGATTTGCATCCTGACGGATTGCACGTTCGGCATAACGGTGCAAATCGCGGTACAGCATATCTTCGTGTCCTTTATTTTTTTCCAATATTTCTTTCAGTTCAACATCTTCCTCCAATACTTTTTGTACATCTTCGGCTGTTGGAAATTGAGTCAGGGAAGCAATACAAGCCAGTTCATTACCCGACAAATAGGGGCTTTTTCTTACGGAATCCGGCAACTTATCGAAACCCAATGCCATCTGCTCGGGCTCTTGAAAAAGTGTAAACAATGCATCGCCGCTTGCCCGAACATAGTAGGCACGTCCTAGACGACCAACGAGGTCTATTTTATTAGGATCAATCCTGTTATTAGCGTCGATAACTGACTCGCGGATATGCAGTTTCAATACCTCACAAATTACAAGATGTCCTGCACCTCCATTTTCTCCGAGTGTGATAATTTCTTTGACCTTGCATTCGAACTGAACAGGAGACTCCTTTACCCTTGGTGCTTTCACCATATCAGAGGGGATTGGCGTCAGTCCCGACTTTTCAAACTCGCTCACTCCGGGTGCATAATTCACACTGGCAATAGTCATCTGTCTGACAATCTCGTAATTGACCACATTGATGACCACCTCACCGGTTTTTTGAACATTGTGCAAGGTATCCTTGGTAGTATTGCCCTGCACCCTTCGGTTTGAGGAAAAAACCAGGATTGGCGGATTAGAGCTGAAAGCATTAAAAAAGCTGTATGGCGCCAAATTTGGAACGCCATTTTCATCGATGGTACTAGCAAAAGCGATAGGCCTGGGCGCTATGGCACCAACTATAAACTGATGTAAATCTTTGATGTGCAGATCCGTTGGATCGAGGCTTCGCATTTCCATTTCAATAGCTTTTTTTGTGGTGTTATTTTGTGAAACTTCGAAATTGCATCGAAATCACAGTAATTCAGCGTAAAAATAAGCCAATTTTACAGATTTACCTTATCCGGAAAATAAATCTTCCTGAAAATTAAGGAAGATCAGTATGAGCTGGGCTTATCGCCGATTTTTGATTTAATGGATTGCACCAGACTGGGAGAAACGGTGCGTTGACCTACCTTTTTTCGTAAAATTTCGCGAAATGATTTTTCCTGATTGAGCAGCGACATTTGTTCGGGCGATTGGTTCACCTTGTCTAAAAATTCACGTGATTCTTCACTGCTTAGCGCACCATCGAGGTACATTACCAGATTGCGCTGGAAATCGTTTTCCTTAAAACCATGCATAATTTTACTGTTTTGGGAGGTTTATGAATTTTTCATAAAAAAACAATTACTTCCGACTGAAGAACTGCAGTCCGGAAATGTTTGAAATTTGGTTATTTAGCAGCTCAATTTTAGTACAAAATTTTGGGAGCTTAAATTTTAAACAAAAATAAAGCTCGAAATAGTTCGATTTTTTAATCCGCCCATTGCTAATTTCTATTGCGCTATGTCTAATATTTTTTACAATTCATTTATTATCATATAATTGTACAATAATTTGTCGTCGAAAAAATATTTGCATCTTGGCAAAAAAATCCCTAATGATGCTGCAATAATAGCCAAGATGAGCATATTAATCATGGATTGGAATTGGTCAGTGGCAGTTTTACGCAGATTAATACGAGGTTAAATGCCGGGCTCAATTGCTGATTTTCTCATAAAAGCTAATACCTTTTAATTAAATCTGCGAAGATCTGTCACATCCGCGCTGTTTGAATAACATCCGTGGTAAGAAATAAAATTAACCACAGATAGGCCTTTGTCCCAAAATGAAGAAACCATAATTTCCCAATCCCTTTTCAAAATCACTAATAATTCACTATTTTTACAGCTGAAATAATAAACCACTGAAAAATATGAAAATAATCATCCCTATGGCCGGTCGCGGTACGCGTTTGCGTCCACACACAATCACCGTGCCCAAACCCCTGGTTCCCGTCGTCGGGAAACCCATTGTTCAGCATTTGGTTGAAGATTTGGCCAAAGCTTAT
>JBILRK010000417.1:0-3136 GCA_044372705.1 Saprospira sp.
AATAATGGCATCGAAACGCTATTCCTGGAAATAAATTCCAATGGCGAAGATAATGGCAGCTGGCAATATTGGGAAAGGCAATAAGCCCCTTCAAGTATAATATCAGTTGATTGCCTCTGCTCTGCTGAACGTTAATTTACCTCCATGAACGGTCCATCCTTTAGTCATTCTAAAGGATTTTTTCTTCGTAATAAAGTAAATTCCTGTGCTGATCATTGCTACCCCTCCCACAATGATGGCAGGCCCGACAATATTGTTCAAATTGATGATTGCCGCCCCAAATGGCGCAAGAGCTGTACCCATTCCCAACATAATACCGCCGGAAATTTCGCTAGAGGTTCTTACCCGACCGGCGATCATGCTGCAATCTTTCAGCATAATTTCATGTCCATCAACAAAGATTGAACTTGCTGTTACTTTTTGAAGAGTACCCTTGTACGAGATTTTTGGATTGGAGTATAAACTGTATTTGATACGCCCACCGCTGCGGATAAATTTGGTTTGTTCTTTTTCAATATGTTCAAAAACCAAGACTTCGTAGGTTTTAGTATCGTCGACGAGGGGTTGAGCAAAGAGATTCAAACAAAAAAAGGCAAAGCCTATAAATAATACCAGCGTTTTTAAGTTCATGAGTTTATAAAGGTGAGTGTTAAGCATAAGTTGACAATCGTAATTCTCAGTAATTAACATAAAATCTTTGTGTGCAAATATAGTGCAAGCAAATCAGAATATCAATTTATTATTTCTCCTTTGGAATATGCATAAAAATCTATTGCTTTAACCTGCTAATTATACTTGCATATTATTTCAGTAATTTCCTAAGCTGAAGTTTTAATTATTGGTAAATCATTTAAAAATAAACCACTGCGCTTTTAAATGATAGTAAATTAGGGGGTTGGACCTTCCCTTCCCCCATGATCAACAAAGCTTATTTTCCTAATTAAATCTATTAGTTTTTAACAAATTCATAATCTAAAAAATTCTGAACAATTGTTCCCCAGCCCTCAAACTCTTTAATTTCACTATTTAAAAAATCGAGCAGAATAGTTAGGTTGTTTTTATAATAATAATAGGCCGAAACATTATCCCATTGATACAAGGGTTGAATAAGATAGGTCCTCGATTCATTGTAAGTATCCGGATCAAAACCAAGCATCACATCGGGTACTTTTGACTCATTCAGATAAAATTGACCTAACATCATTTGCATTTCACTTTTTCGGTAATAATTCAGGCTGTCCTTCTCGAGGCTAAGAAAGGAGACCATCGGTATATTCTGGAAATAACCAATATCCAACATTTCCAGAGAGTCGCGAATTACTGTTCGATTCTTAAAATCATATAGAAGGCCCGATTTAAAACTTTTGCTTTCTTCTCCCCAAATTTCATCCTTACTTAGGTAAGCGCATCTTTCCTCTTTCTCAATAAAACAGATAGAATCGCTCAATTGTATGTAGTTCTTTTCATTGGCCACATTGAAAAGGGGATAAATTCTTTCTTTTTTCCAGCTACCCATCAATGTCCCTTTGAGCAAACCATCTTCAAATTCTATCTCCTGATAATTGTTATCATCGCAACGATTGAATTCATTATCTGCAAAGAATAAATTACATCTTTCATCCATCAAGAGAAAAAGACTATCTGCTTCGAATTGCTGAATGTAAAAGTAGTTGGCATTTACCTTAGTGTTTTTCAGCAGAGGCGCAAAGTCCTTTCTTACTTTCTTAATCCAATAGAAACAATCGGCAATTTTCCACTGCCCCTTTTTAATCCTGCGTTCCATAAACTCATTGATGTAACGGTCATGCTCCAAATTATTTTTCTTGAGCCAGGCTTCATATTTATCGCGATTTTTTTCCTGCAACACATATTTTACAAATTTTTCAGCCACATCAAGTTTTGACAGGTAAAGGCTTTGCTCGGGCACCGTAAGCTTGGTGAATGCCTTTTTATACTCAGGTGCAAAAAAATTATAGACCGAGTTCAGCAATGTTCTATTAGGAAAAAATACCTTGTTGGCCAGTTCCAGCACCTCCTCCCCCATCACAGAAAAATTGCCCCATCCAAAAAGTGAGTAATAGCTAAGATCGCCGTAATATTTGTTTTCGAAAAGGAAACTGTTGAGCCCGCCGTTCAATATTTTTTCATAGTTCAACTCCTTATAGACTGGCAAGTCGGTGCCGGGTTCCTTTTTCATATCTACATAATTGAATTTCATGTAGGGTGCGGTTCCGCCGCTCAAATAATAGGTACCATTATCCTCATTGGAGCTACCCATGCAGCGTATTTGATAATTATCAAAATAATTCTTTTGAGCAAAGATTAAATTTGACATCAATATCAATAAACTAACTTTTAAGTTTTTCATAAGCTTCTGTTTTTTGTTGATTTACGATATTTTTTTTAACCCAAATCCGTCATTAGAGTTCGTGATGAAAGTAAAAAGTTCGAAGAAAGCAAGGGCTCACGCAGTTTTTTTGAGTGAAGAACCGAAGGACCGCGAAGCGAAATAGTAACTCTATTTTAAGCTCAAAAAAACGAGTAAGTGCTTGATTTCAAAGAAATTTTGGGTTGTAATAGAATTTCTAATGACGGTTTTGGGTTCAAGGCCATAAGCTGTGGCAGCATTAAATTGATAATGCTGAAAGTTTTAAAAGTTACAATAAATTTTAGTGTAGTGGACTTGGTCTTTTAAAAGCTAGGTTTCTGAAGCTGCTGGAGGGAAAAATTATTAAGAAGTGAGGTATGTTCAAGCCTTTCCCTTTATTGGCTATACAATGTCCAAATGCAATGCTGCAGCTTTATTATCATCCTGGGGTTTATAATCCTTTTCTTAATTTTAGTGTTAAAGAAAATAGTACAACGAGTACAACTGCATTTGCAAAATTCAAAATTTATTTTTGGTTTAATAAAAGACAGCATCTTCCCACAAAAATTCTTAACACTACTTTATTCGTTTCCTTTGTGGTTTTTTCTATCTTTATATTGTAATTGTTACTGTATTGGATTTTTCTAGTAATATTTAATTCAACGCCGATAAATTCTATGAATTTCTCAATTAAAGCAAATGGCAAACTACTGCTCACTGCAGAATATTTTGTAATGGACGGAGCCACTGCCCTTGCCTTACCAACCC
>JBILRK010000418.1:0-3131 GCA_044372705.1 Saprospira sp.
CAGGATGAACACTCTTACCCTGAACTTTTACCAATGCATAAGCAGCGTTAAAATTCTCATATTCCAATTCTCCAAGAGCGGAGCCGTCCATAGTATAAGCCCATTCTGCTCCAAATTTTGCCACATCAAATAAATCTGCGCCGCGACCTACTTCTTCATCAGGGGTAAAACAGATACGGATTGTTCCGTGTTTTATTTCGGGATGTGCCAACAGATATTCCATAGCAGAAACAATTTCGGTAACACCTGCCTTATCGTCGGCGCCAAGAAGGGTTGTACCATCGGTCGTGATGAGTGTATGACCTTTTACGTCGGCTAGTTCAGGGAATTCTACAGGGCGCAATACTATGTTTTGTTCAGCATTCAACAACAACTCTCCGCCATTGTAATGCTCCCAAATTTTTGGATTTACCTTGTCGGCCTTAAAATCAGGAGAAGTATCAATATGCGCTACAAAGCCAATTACCGGCACTTGCTTATCGCAGTTCGAAGGCAAAGTCGCCATAATATAACAATGTTCATCAATCGTTACATCTGAAAGTCCAATTCGCCTGAGTTCGTCAACTATTTGATTTGCTAAAACCCATTGTTTGTCGGTACTCGGAATTTTATCAACGCCAAATTCCGACATCGTATCAACTTTTACATAGCGCAGGAAACGCTCAAGAATATTCTGTTTCATTTGATTTTAATTTATGAAGGTACAAATTTTGAAATGCTGCGAAAGTTAGCTATTTTTTGTAACTTTGAAAAAATATTTGGATGCAGATGGGAACAGAAATGCACCGCAATTTGGTAAAAAAGGCCGAAATCTGTCTGAAGGAAGATAAAAGGTTTAAAGGCATGGCAATTGGAGGCTCATGGATAGACAATAAACTGGATGAATTTTCAGATCTTGACCTATATCTGATCATAGACGATGCCATAACTTTGTCATTTGCAGAAAAAAAAGTAATTCTGAACGGCTGGGGCAAGCTTTTGTCTTTCTATGTAAACGGACAGGATGAAAATGTCACTGTAAGTCTTTTCGATTTCGCACCAAATCTGTTACATGTCGATTGCAAATGGATTCCTTTAGAGGGTTTCAAAAAACGAGTTGAAAATCCAGTTGTTATCTTTGAAAAAGGCAATCTGCTTAGTAAATGTATCAAAGATTTCCCGAGCCTAGGCTACGAATTGCCTAATTTTGAACTGGATGAAATGCGTTTTTGGACATGGATGCATTATGTTTTTTCAAAGATAGGAAGAGGTGAAATTATTGAGGCATACGGCTATCTTTGCGAAGTAAGAAATTGTTGCGTTGGCCCAATGGTATTACATAAAAACGATTTAATACCAAGGAGAATGCGATATGCCGAAAATCTGCCGGAGGCTGATTTGGAACAAATTAGAAAAACATTACCACTAAATTGTGATGCCAGGGGCTGTTTTGATGCGACAATGCACTTAATTGAAGTATATAAAAACACAAGAGATGCGCTCGTAAGTAGTAGTTTCATAAAAAACGATGCAGCTGAAATTGCCTGTCTAAAATATGCCTAAAATATAAAAAATATCATCAGAAATGAACATTAAAGAATTTGGAGACTTGCTGGAAAGCCTTGGTGCAATAGGTTTTGGCGCCAATTTGGCCGGAGGGAAAATATATTGGACCGACAAAGAAGGAAAAGTTGTTGCGCATGCCGAAAGTAAAGCTATACTATCATGGGCGGCAACCAATAATTCTGCTATGTGGGCATTTGCCATTGGTCAGTTCCAGGATGCTGGAGTTCCCCTGATAAAGCCATCGGATGCTTCAGCAGAGTATATAAGCAACATTAGCGATGAGCAGGCCGAGGAATATGCCGCAAAAGTTGCACTTGAAGCATCTGCAGAATTTCTTTACAGAGCTTCAAATGGGGCAAATGGTCTTTATCTGGCAGTGTATAATTTCAAAGCCGAATCTATGGAATTGAGCGCTGAAGACCATCGCCGCAAAAGAAATTCATCCATAAATTACATAGTACAAATGATTGGCAACCTTGCCGAAATCCTAAGTAATAAAAAGAGAACCGATGAGGCAATAAGCCTGATGAAACATTTTAGCGATGCACTGAATCAACAGATTGCCATAGTACTAAAAGATGATGACCTGAAAGAAGAAGCAACCAAGCTTCAGCGCTCAATAGCAGCCTGGGTTAATATGCTCCCTGATAATAGAAAAGATGTTTTAGCTTTTATGAAACAGTCTGCATCGAAATGGAACCGCATGAAATAATACAGCCCGCCTATGTATTTTAAAATTTTTTTGATAGTATATCTGATTTTTAATCTCTACACTTTTTTCCTGATGGCTTACGACAAATCGATCGCAGGAAAAGGCAAAAGAAGAGTCTCAGAGGCAAGACTTTTTAGTTTGGCAGTTTGGGGTGGAAGTCTCGGTATCTTAATAGGAATGCCTGTTTGGCGGCACAAAACCAAAAAATCGAGTTTCAAACGCAGTATATTTACTATTTGCGCCGGACAGATTTTACTCTTGATTTTTGCCGGAAGATTTATTTTTTAAATCACACTTAAAAGAAGAAAGGCTAGCTCGAAGTTTTCGAATCTAGCCTTTGTGTATCTTTAATTTATAAAACCCGAAGGTTAGTAACTAAAAAGCTGCGTCTGTCTTTTCCTTAAAGATGTTATGTTGTGCTGAGTTACCAGGTACAATTTCAATACTTTCGCCATTTTCAGTTTTGATTTTCAGATCTTTCTTCTTGATGGCAGTTAAAGCTGTCATATAATTAACATTGGAAGAAACTGTTGACAAAATGCCATTTGTATATTGGAAAAAGTACCAATCACCATTTGGAGAATTCAAATAAAATGTAAAAACATCACCTCGGGAAGGATCTGGTAAAATTTCAATAGTACCTCTTAGCATCTGTCCTATGTGTTTTCCTTTGAGGTTAGAGAGCGCAATTTTACCACTCGTAACAAATGATTGAGTCTTTTCGCTCCATTTCAAAGACATTCGAGGGAAAATGAAGCTGTGTTTAAGCTCTGCCGGCGGTGTAGTAATATTTTCCTCTTCCGTTTTTTCCCACATCTTAGACATCATCTTTTCGTCTCTGATGATATTAGCGAGGCGACTCTTCATTCTATTA
>JBILRK010000014.1:0-11933 GCA_044372705.1 Saprospira sp.
GTAGCCAGGTACTAGGGACTAGTTATTTAGTAGCCAGTATCCAGTACTTTAGGAACCAGGTACTAGAGTAGAGTAAAGATGAAAGAAACCAAGTTCCATTTAACGAATTTTTTCAAAAGGCTTTAGTCTATGAAAAAACAATAGCGAGAGAAGGCGGTATTTTAATGCCGCATTGAAAGGTGAAAGATTTTTTAGTGCGGAGGAGCCAGGAGCCAGGTACTAGATTTTTCTTTGCGAGCTTTGCATGATGTAGATTGTCTTGACATTGCGCCTTTGAGTGAGACAGCTATAAAAGAGGGAAGAGGAGCTAGTTTTTAGGAAATTGGAATGAGTGTATTGGAATTAGCATAACTTTTTTCTTTGCATGGAATTAGATGAAAGGGCAAAATCCCGATAATCCCTATTGTCTTAGGAGGATGATTAATGATATTGATTAGTTTTATTTAAAATATTAAGATAATTTTTGAAGTTGAATAATTGAACTAGCTACATTTTGTAATTATTTTGATTTAAAATATTAGTTTTATTAAGTTTTTGAATAAAAAATTTGAAATCGACACACAAATACACCAATTTTATCGTTATAATTGCATGACTTAACCAAATTGGTAAATTCTTTACGAAAACTAAAGCATTCAAATGAAGTTGTTTACTAGAAATTTTATTGTAGGTTTATGTGTTTCAGCCTCTTTTGCTGGTTTGCAAAATGTATCGGCACAAGATCAGCGTTATTCTCAGTATTATGCTGCGCCTGCTAGGGTAAATCCTGCATTAGCCGGCGTTTTTGATGGTGCATTCCGTCTTGGCATGAATTATCGTACTCAATGGGGTGCCAACATGAACAGAGGTTACAATTCGGCTTCTTTCACCGCTGATGGCAGATCTGGTGTATTTACTGATGACTATATCGGATATGGATTTAATGCGATGTATGATGTTGCAGGTGTTGGTGGCTATTCTATCTCTGAAATCGGATTTGACGTAAATTATCAAAAAAAGCTATATCAGGGCAGAGGCTTTGCTGGCAAATATTATAAACATTTTCTAGTAGCAGGTGCTCATGTGGGTTTAGGTCAAAGAAGGGTAAATTGGGATAAACTTACTTATTCTGAGCAATACGACCCAGATGCCCCTTCTACAGGTTATTATAATTATAATCTTCAAAGTGGTGAAACAGAAGAGGCAAGACGTGGATCACGTTTGTATCCTGAGTTTCATGCAGGTTTACTTTGGTGGGGTACTTTCGGTAAAAGACGTTCTGCTTATGCAGGGGCAAGTATTTATCACCTCAACAGACCGGATATCTCTATGTTCTGGAGACCACCTGTAGATACCTCTGGTAATAGTTTTGGTACGCCAATTGAAAAACTTCCAATGCGCTTTACCATTCATGGCGGTGGTGAAATTCAGGTTGGCGGTAGAAACAGCGCTCTAAGCTTATTACCAGGAGCAGTATTTATGTTTCAAGGGCCATCAACTGAGTTGAACTTTGGACTTTTGGCTAAGTATCAAGCACCTAAATATGATGATTTTGGCTTAAAATTTGGTCTTTGGACAAGAATTGCTAATCAATTTGTAAGTCTAGATGCAGCCAAAATGGGTATTGATGCTTTAATTATTCACCTTGGTTTAGATTATAATGAATTCCAGTTTGGCTTCAGTTACGATGCTACACTTTCTAAACTAATGGCAATCAATAACACTCGTGGTAGTTTTGAGTTTTCTCTTTTCTATGTATTCCCAGGTGATACTAAGAGACAAATGGGCTGCCCTACGTTTAACTAATAAGTAAATAATAAACTATATTCGGAGCCTGTTGCATATGCTACAGGCTTTTTTTAATGTACTGTGAATATAAAAATCAGAAAAGGCAAAGAAGCGGATTTGAAAGATGTTTATCTGCTAATAAAGGAACTTGCTGCATATGAAAATGCCGCAGACGAAGTTGAGACTACGGTCGAATCTATGATAAAAGATGCATTTGCAGAAAATCCTTTATTCGAATTTCTTGTTGCCGAATATGAAGGAACAATCATAGGAACTGCTGTTTATTATTTTGCCTATTCTACCTGGAAAGGAAAAGTGCTTTACCTTGAGGATATTGTAATTAAAGAAATATACCGCCGAAAAGGAATAGGAACCTTGCTTTTTAATGAGTTGACTGAAATTGCCAAACTAGAAAAGGTCAAAAGAATGAGTTGGCAGGTTTTGGAATGGAATAAAGCAGCAATAGATTTCTACAAAAAAATAAATACAAATTTTGACGCAGAATGGATAAACTGCAAACTTACTTTTGAACAATTGCAAAACCGATCTTAATAAAATGCCTAATAAGTTTTTTATCATTTTTGTTTTCTTATTCTTCTATTGTAAAGTCCATGCTCAAATACTTCATGCAGATGGCTTTGGAAGACCTGTTGATTCAACGCATCATTTTAAAGGAGCATTGGATGCAGGTATGAGTATAAATAAACAAAGTAGTGTTATTGTTTCTTTCGATGCTAAAGGAGATGTATCATATTGGCATTTGAACAATGTACTTATCAGTACCAATGCTTATTCTTTATTTAGGACGGGAAGTAAAAATTTGATAAATGGAGGCTTTTCTCATCTCAGATTCAGAATGCATATACACCGAAAAATACAACCTGAATTTTATGGCCAGTATCAGTTAGATAATATTCGAGGAATGAAAGAACGACTTTTGGCCGGTTCTAATTTAAGGTATAAAATTGTTGAAAATCAAAAGGCTGCTGTTTTCGCCGCTTTAGGAGCAATGTATGAATTTGAAAAATGGGATTATAGTGGTATTAGACCTGATGCTACACCAAAACCAGATACGGTGCGAAATCACTTTATAAAGCTAAACAGTTATATCTCATATCGACAGAAGTTTAATGAGCAGGTTAATATGAATTTTATATTTTATTTCCAAAGCAGACCTGATCGTTATTTTATTGTGCCGAGAGTTTCAGCTGAAGCTCATTTTAATTTTAAAGTAAGTAAACATATTTCCTTTGCCTTTCATGCAAATTTGTACTACGACGCAGCGCCACCAGTGCCTATTTATAATTTATATTATACTTTTGTAAACAGATTAGTGTTTACATTTTAAGCTTTGATAAAAGTATAGCCGTAGCCACTGCTGCGTTTAATGATTCTGCCTGGCCAAATTTTGGAATGCTTACTGCTATATTGGGATAGCTTAAAATTTTTGTTGAAAGTCCTTTTCCTTCATTGCCAATGAGCAAAAACATTTCATTTGGGAAAGATATTTCAAAGGCATTTTGCCCATTCAATACCGCAGTGTATTTAGGTATGGTTGCGTGCTCGGCCATTATATTTTCAAGATCTGTGTAATAGACATTAACCCTGAGAAAACTACCCATAGTTGCCTGAATGACCTTAGGATTGTAAAGTTCAACCGTATCCTTAGAGCAAAATATGTTTTCAATGCCAAACCAATCTGCTGTTCTAATTATAGTGCCTAAATTACCAGGGTCCTGAATGTTTTCCAATATCAAATTTTGTTTGTTTTCGACAATTGGCTTTTTTTGATTTTGAATTTCTAGAATCGTGATAACCTCTGATGCATTTTTTAAAATGGAAATTCTTTCCATGTCATTACTACTGCAGGTATAGTATGGAAAATTAGCGCTAATTATTAGTGCTTTATTTTTTTCAATCCATTTTTCAAGCGCATAGATACCTATAATTTTGTACCTTTGCTGTGAAAGGAGTTCTATCGTAATTTTTTCTCCTTCAACGATAAATTGTCCGCTTTCCTCCCTATGCTTTTTTAGGTGGAGTGATGTTATAGATTTAATTTGATTTTTTGAAAGCGCCATTTTATTAGTTTTTTTGTAAAATTACAACCGAAAAGGAATTATTGACAAGAATTTGAGTCATTTTATCAAAATGCGTTTTATAATCTTCATTATTTTAGTTAGTACTATTTTGTTAACTTTTGGTTCCTGCCAAAATACTAAACATTATTTGCGTGCGCATTCGGATACACAGCATAAAAGAAAGAAGGTATATGATGAGCACTTACTCGTTAAAAACAGCATTCTTTTAAATCGTCCAAAACTATTCACGAAGAAAAAAAGTAATGTAGTTTGCGAGGACTCTATTACAATACCCACACAAACCTATCAATTAGATTCTGATATAGAATCGTATTTATACTATGATATGTATGGGATGTTAAGGCAAAAGCCCAATAGAACTATTTTTTTTACCAAGCCCTTTTTATACATTCATACGCTTGCAGATACATTGAAAGTGAAATATAGCTATGATAGGAATTTTCGCTGGGAAAAAGCCGAAGGTGAATGGATACAGGGAGGTATAAAACCCGATACGCTTCTAAGAAAATTCAAAAATGCTGTTTATAAAAAACCTGGAAAATTTAGAATGTTTCTACTAAATAAAATTGGTGAGAAACCTGCAGTTTTTGATAGTCTGAAAGCTAGACTTACTGCAAAATCTATGCAAAATCACTTAATTCAAAAAGGATTCTTGGAAGCTAAAGTTGGATATAGCGTTAATTATAAAGGGCATAAAGCTTTTGTATCATATCATTATTACACTGGAAAACCCATCATAATAGATACAGTAGTTTATCAATCGCCAGATTCTTCAATTTTAGCATTAATGGAGAATAATAAAACTGGAGCAGAGTTGAAAAAAGGAAATCCAATGGATAAAGCTGCTTTTCAGTTAGAAAAAACAAGACTCACCTCTATTATTAGAAACAATGGTTACTATAATTTTAATTGGAACTATATCAATTTTTTAGCGGATACTGTAAATGCTTCTGAATCCCCGGCTGTTAAGAAATCTACCTTATTTGGGAAGACAAATTCCAAAAAAATGGGCGAACAGGGCGAAAAAAGAGTCCAGATTTATGTAAATGTTAATGTACCTGCCGATACCATAAAAAAACATACTCAATACAATATTAAGGATGTATACATTGTGTTGGATGAACCCAAGGTTGAATTACACAAAATTAGGCGTACCTATTTGATGGATACTACTTTTGTAGTCTTACGTCCTCCAAGGGAGAAATTAGAAATTTCTCATATGTACAGAGCCAATCCACAAATTTCGGATAGTTTGGCTTATTTATATGTTTTTAGTGACGAGAGCAGGGATGTTGTCTCAGAATTATTTCAAAAAACAGGAAAATCAGTACTTATTGTATCAAATTCTAAATATCCCTATTGGTTAAAAATAAAGAAATATAAGAGAAATGGTAAGGAATACCCTTTGGGTAAAATGGAAGTCATTGACAAAAATAAAATAAACCTCATATTTCCTGTTCCTGAGGCTAAGACATTTCACAGGAATGCCATTCATACAAAGTTTATAGTTGAACTCAATGCCAAAATGTATAGTTTTGAGCTGAGTCCTTATAAGCGAAGATTTGTCAAGGATGCGCATAAGAATCTTAGTGAAATAGAGCACGAAGATATTCCAGTACATACCATTCTGCGTAAACCTGCGATCTCATCAGAAACAGATTCGATTGCAAAGGCAAAAGACATCATAAAATTGAAAAAAGAAAATTTCATCATAAAAAATGAAATTATAAGTCAATTTGTTGATATAAATTCAGGAGCCCTTTATACTTATAATGCAGGAAGTGAAACGGTTAGAAGGCTGTCGGAGTTAGAGATTTTTCGTTTTCCAAGGGTGGAGTATGTGCCTTCAAAAGCAGGTGCAAAAAATGAATTGGATGCCTATGTGTATATGCAGAAGGCTAAAAAGAAACTTTTTGGTATAGAATCTGACTTTAACACAATGACCAATGCTACTAATTTGGGTTGGGCATTAAATCTTAATTTCAAGAATAGAAATGTCTTTAAAGGTGCAGAAATCTTTTTGTTCAATGTGGAAGGTGGTGTAAATTTTGACCCTACAAGAAGTAGGGCGAATGTAAATAATGTAAAAGGTATAATAAGTTGGATTGACCTCTTGGACCTAAATAGTAGCTTAAATCTATTTTTTCCAAAAATAATAGGGTTTAGAAACTGGACCTTAAGTGTTGAAAAGCCCAAAACCAGAACTTCCATCTCTTATCATTATCTTCAGCAGTCGATAGATTTTAGGGTAAGTTCATTCGATGCAATTTTTGGATACGATTGGCAAATTAAGAATGCTACGCATGTTTTTAATTTCAATCCATTTATGCTCAATTTTACTTTAGAACCTATTTTGGATCCTAATTTTGAATTGAGATTGAAGGAAAATAACTTTGCACTTTGGGCGAGCTTAAAAGAGCAGTATTTTCTTCCTGGGCTTAATTTTACCTATACTTTTACTCCAAAACTTAAGGGTAAACATCGTCTGCAACTTAAAGGATTTTTTGAAACTACAGGCAATACAGCTTTACTTTATAGCCTCATCACACAAAAAAAACTAGAACTTTTTCAAACGTCTGTTTCTCAATATTATAAGGGAGAGGTTGACTTAAGATACACATATAAACTATCAAAAAAACAAACTCTGGCCAGTAGATTTATGGCAGGGGCGGCTGTTCCTGTTTTTGGTTCAGCTCGAGTACCATATTCCAGACAGTTTTTTCTTGGAGGACCAAGTAGCATGCGCGGTTGGGCTATGCGTCAGTTGGGGCCAGGAAGAATTCGTTCAGAAGATGATGCACAGTTTCAATTGGGCGATATTAGATTAGAGATGAATCTTGAATACAGATATAGGATAAACACATGGATAGGTACGGCCTTTTTTGTCGATGCCGGGAATATTTGGTATGCAAAAAAGTATAGTGCTAATTCAAATCAAATTCCATATTCAGTTGTTGAGGATGGTGTCTTTAATGCAAATTTTATGAATGAATTGGCGATGGATATTGGCACAGGATTAAGATTTGACATAACATTCTTTGTATTTAGGGTCGATTTAGCCATTCCAGTAAGAAATCCTGCAGGATTTTCAATAAAAGATAGTAACGGATTTGTTTCTTATACCAATGATAAAGGGTTTCCAAACTTTTGGAAATTCGACTGGCGAAATCCCAATGTTGTTTTGGCAGTGGGTTATCCATTCTAGAAATTTAAATTTATGAAAGTATATTCAATAGTTGCATGCAGCAGCAATAGGGCAATAGGACGCGACAATCAGATTCCTTGGTATTTACCAGCTGATTTGAGCTATTTTAAAAAAGTTACTTCGGGTCATTGTATCATCATGGGTAGAAAAACCTATGAGTCTATAGGAAGACCGCTTCCAAAGCGAGTGAATATTGTCATCAGCAGAAATAAAGATTTCAAACCAGAGGGTGTTCTGGTTTTTTCATCCTTTCTGGAAGCCATTCAGTACGCCTCTAAAGAAGTGAATAGAGATATTTTTGTGATTGGGGGAGGTGAGATTTACAGACAAGCACTTGCTGTGTCTTCAAAAATATATTATACCGAAGTGGACACCGAAATTATAGATGCAACTGTATTTTTTCCTGAAATAGCTACATCAGAATGGACATTACTGTCAGAGGAATTTCATCAAAAGGATGAACACAACCCCTATAATTATACTTTTAAGGTATATGAAAGAATCGATCCGGTTACTGTTTTGGCAAATATAAATAGTTGATAATGCCTAATAAAAACAATCATTCTTTACAACATAGGCTCATCTTTATCTTAGATTTATTTATGATTTTTTTAGTCATTTTAGATCTTTTTCTGATTGGTTTTAATGCGCTATTTGAGGTTAAAATATTCCGGGAATCAATATTGATGCCTATTTCACCAACATTTACAAATTGGTATGAAGAACATATAAGACAGAATTTTCTCTTTTTTGAATCTTCGATTTTTGTTTCCATTTTTTTAGCTGAATTATTTTTAAGATGGTTTGTTGCAATCGTACAGCGTACCTATGAAAAATGGTTTTTTTACCCGGTCTATCATTGGTATGATGTCTTGGGCTGTATTCCCACAAGTTCATTCAGAATCTTACGTTTCATAAGAATTTTTGTCTTGTTGTACAAATTACATAAATGGAAGGTTATCAACTTGAATGATTATGTTTTGTACAGAAAAATGATTCATTATTACAATATAACGGTTGAAGAGATTTCTGATAAAGTAGCCATCAATTTACTCGAAGAAGCTAAGTCGGAAATAAATAGGGGAGAACCAATTGCAAAAGTATTAGTTAGAGACCTGATTAAACCCAACAGAAATGAAATTACTAATTGGGCAGGATATCAGCTAAGAAGAGGGATAAGCAGGCAATACAACAGCCATAGAAACGAAATTCAGCTTTACCTAAAATCTGTCATAAAAGAAAGTGTAGAAGCGAATAAAGAAATCAATAATCTGGAAAAAATCCCAGTTTTGGGCAGTATAATTTCAGAAAGCATTTACAAGGCCGTTGCAGATATTAGTTTTGGCGTAATTGATAGAGTAAGTTCAGATATGGCTTCTGAAGAAAAATCTGCTATAACTGATGCTATTGTCAATGCAGTGTTGGATTTAATTTTTGCTGCTGAAGAACAAGCTTCATCAGAACAAAAACAACTGGCAAATAAAATTGTTAGTGATGCTGTAGACTTGATTATTTCTAGGGTTAGGGAGAAAAAATGGAAATTGGCTGAAGCTAGGGAAGAAGACCTAAAAGAAGTTTTTGAATAACTTAATTTGTATTTATAGTTGAAAACCCAAAAAAATGTTTTTTTCATTTTAATATTTACGCTTTAACGGCTATATTTGGCCGACTAAAACAAACTGCAAAATATTTCTTAAAAGTTTAAATTCTTTTTATTTATGAAAATACTTGTGTGTATCAGCCAAACTCCAGATACCACCACCAAAATCAAATTCAACGGAGATCAGACTTTGCTTGATGCTAATGGTGTTCAGTTCATTATGAATCCTTACGATGAATGGTATGCCCTTGTCCGCGCAATTGAACTAAAGGAACAACTGGGTGGGGAGGTTTGTGTATTTCATGTTGGCCCTGCGTCAAATGAACCTACAATACGCAAAGCTTTGGCTATTGGTGCCGATAGTGCGGTGCGCGTTGATGCGGAAGCACAGAATGCACTTTTTGTTGCCAAACAAGTAGCTGCTTACGCCAAAAGCGAAAATTTCGATATAATTTTCTTTGGTAAAGAAACCATCGATTACAATGGATCTGAAGTACCTGCTATGGTATCGGAATTGCTCGATCTTCCATTTATCTCTTATGGTTCTGAATTGACAATGAATGGAAACATAGCTACAATTGCCCGCGATATTGAAGGTGGAAAAGAAACGGTAGAAGTATCTGTACCATTTGTAATCTCAGCAGCCAAAGGTATGGCCGAGCAAAGAATTCCTAATATGAAGGGCATTATGATGTCTAAATCAAAACCTATTAAGGTTGTTGCTGCAGAAGCTGTAGCCAATGCTACAACTATTGTAAAATATGATTATCCTGCTGAGAAAAAGGGTTGCAAGATGATTTCTGCCGATAATGTTGAAGAGTTGGTAAGTCTGTTGCACAACGAAGCCAAAGTTATTTAATTTAACAATCACTACAATAAAATCTAAGATATATGTCAGTTTTAGTTTTTGCCGAAAGTCTTTCGGGTACAGTAAAAAAAGCTGCGCAAGAAGCAGTAGCTTATGGTTATCAGGCCGCTAAAGCCATGGGTACAGATTGCATTGCAATTACAATCGGAAAAGCCGATGCTGCAACAGAATTGGGTAAATATGGCGCTGCAAAAGTGTACAATGTAGCCGCTTCCAATGATTTTGATGCACAGGTTTATGCTTCCATTCTCACACAGGCTGCTGAGCAACTTTCTGCAAGTCTAATTGTGTTTGCACATTCATCCTCAGGCAAATCTCTTGCGGGTCGTCTATCTGCTCGTTTCAATGGAGGACTTTGCTCATCCGTAGTATCTCTGCCTGAAGTATCAGGTTCTTCTATCATAGTGCGTAAAGGTGTTTTTTCTGGAAAAGCCTATGCTAACTACGAGCTCAGTGGTGCTAAAAACGTAGTAACAATTGCTGGCAATACATTCCGTCCGGTAGAAGTTGCTTCTGACGTAGCGGTTGAACAACTTGCTATCAGCGCTTCTGCAGGTCGCGTGACAGTAAAATCTGTAAACACAGTAACGGGTACTGTTCCACTTCCTGAAGCTGATCTTGTAGTTTCTGCCGGTCGCGGCATGAAAGGTCCCGAAAATTGGGGAATAGTAGAAGATTTGGCTACTGTACTTGGTGCAGCAACTGCTTGTTCTCGTCCTGTTGCCGATGTGCACTGGCGCCCTCACCACGAACACGTGGGACAAACAGGTGTGGCTATTCGTCCAACACTTTATATTGCGCTTGGCATATCTGGAGCTATTCAGCACTTGGCCGGCGTAAATCAGAGTAAGGTTATTGTTGTTGTAAACAACGATCCGGAGGCTCCTTTCTTCAAAGCGGCAGATTATGGAATTGTAGGCGATCTTTTTGATGTAGTTCCTAAAATTACTGATGCTATTCGTCGTTTGAAATCTTCACAGAATTAGTTTTTTAATAGAACTTTAAAAGCACTGCACTAAAAGCAGTGCTTTTTTTATGCTTAAATTTCAAAATACGCTCGAAAATATTTATTTTTGCGCTGATTAAGAATCCTTTTTATAATTCCAGTTGAAGTATCCGAATGAAAAAAATTGAACTTGAAATAGTGGCCTTATCTCATACACTGGCACAGACTCAAAACTATGCAATTGTATTGGGAGAGCAGGGAGGAAGCAGAAGATTGCCAATTGTAATAGGAGGATTCGAAGCCCAGGCCATAGCAGTCGCAATGGAAGGTATGGCGCCTAGCAGACCAATGACCCACGATCTTTTTAAAAATGCGATGGACACCTTTCAAGTTGATTTAAAAGAGATTGTAATCAATAATTTGCTGGATGGTATTTTTTATGCAAATTTGGTTTTTATTCAAAATGGAAAAGAAGTTGAAGTAGATTCAAGAACATCCGATGCCTTGGCACTTGCCGTTCGTTTTGCTTGTCCGATATTTACTTACGAATTTATCCTTGAACAGGCAGGTATAATACTGGAGGAAGATACTGAACGTGAAGTACAGAAATCAAAAACCAGAAGACAGCAGCAACAACCAAAAGAAAAAGGATTAGAAGATTATAGTACCGAAGAGCTTGAAATCCTGCTCAATACTGTACTCGAAGAAGAAGATTATGAAAAAGCTGCCAGAATACGCGATGAACTGAATCGCAGAAAAGAAGAAGGCGAAAAAAATTAATAATTTAAATAAAGTCTCGGCTTTCACTTCGAAAGCCTTTTTTTATGCTGGAACATTTTTCTCATAGGGCTAATCTTATTTTTGATGAAGTTATAGAACTTTATCATGTTAAAGATTTTATTGACCAGGATTTTCTGAATCCTTATGAAGATAAATCAGCTGCTATGCTCTACCATAAATGTTGGATTGATACGGTACAATGGCATGTGGAAGATTTGGTTCGCGATCCTGAAATTGATCCGATAAAAGGTATTCAATACAAAAGACTGATCGATAAATTGAATCAGCAAAGGACCGATTTGGTAGAAAAAATTGATGATTATTTTTTGTACTGTTTCAAAGATATAAACTTTGAGCCATCGGCTACCTTGAATACAGAAAGCCCTGCATGGGCCATAGACAGACTTTCAATATTGGCTTTGAAAATATATCATATGCGGGTTGAGGCTTCGAGGAATGATACGGGAGAAGCTAAGAAAGATGCCTGTAAGCAAAAGTTGGCAATACTGCTTGAACAAAGAATCGATTTGTCTAATTCAATAGATGAGCTTTTGGCCGATATTTCTTTGGGTAGAAAAAGAATGAAGGTTTACCGACAATTGAAAATGTACAACGACCCCGAACTCAATCCGGTCTTATACAACAAAAAATAATGAGCCAAAAGC
>JBILRK010000481.1:0-2783 GCA_044372705.1 Saprospira sp.
CATTGCCATTCACGCCACTCAAACGGGCAAAAAGAATTCTTTTTAGAAATATTGGTGTTGTTTGTGTGCCACCAATTCTCTCTTCTGTCGTTCCATGAATGACAAAGTTACCATTTACAAACTCAACAGAAGCACCATAATCCAATCCCACAAAACCACGTATTGTAGCCCAAATCTGATTGCCTTCTGCATCAAGTTTTAACACTAAAATATCTTGCCTGTCGAAAGAGGAGTAAAGGGTATATTGAGGTTTTAAGGTATTTACATTGCTTGTTTCTCCAATAAGCACAAAAGAACCATCGGGATTCTGTTTAATATCTCTCACATATTCATTGACAGGCGTTGTACCTGTGTTGGGTCTCAAGACTTTTTCCCAAACTACAAGTCCTTCGAGGTCTAATTTATACAAAACAATATTAGTCGATTCTGGTCTTGATTGTCCGTTCACAATTACCATTTTGGTGCGATTGCCTGCAACCAGATAACCTTCTTCATTTGCCAGTACAACCATTGAAATGCCTTCCTCATCGAAACCGCCTTCTCCATCGCCAAAGGTTTTAGACCATTCCTCATTACCCAAAGAATCGGTTTTTATCAGGTAATAATCATCCTCATTAGTAGCTGAAAAGGAATTGGAAGAACCTAAAAGGATATAACCACCATCGGCAGTACTTTTAATATCGCTTGCTTGTTGGTCGCGGATATGCCCATAATATTTTACAAAGGCATCCATTTGGTTGGCTGGAGCAATCTGTTCTTTTTTACAGGCTGAAAGTATTGCTGTAAGGCAAATGCAGATAAAAAATAAACGTTTCATATTCATGTGGGATTAACGGCCTTCTTTAATTTTATCAGCTTGTTTTGCAGCTTCACGAATGACATTGGAGCTTGCTCTGCCACGTTGTACATCTTCCAAAATGCCTGGTTTATCTCTTTCTAAATCTCGGATGAAGCTGTTCAGCTCTCTTTTCAATTCAGCGTCAGTGGTGCGCTTTGCATTATTTTTCTCACGTTTCAAGAGTTGGTCCAATCGTCTGTCAACCAATTCAGGATTGTATTTTACTTTTTTGCGAGGCTTATAAAAGGATTTTTCAAAACCCACTGAGATGGAGAAATTGTCAATTCTGAAATCATTGTCAACATAGCCAAATTGATACACCAACTCGCGGTTACTGTATCTGTTATTCATGTTGACTGAATTGAGCAACATACGGTTGTAACGAGCTTCTACTACAAGAAAATCCCGACCGATTCTAAATTTTGAACCAATGCCGATAATTCCCGAAACATTAACATAGTTTCTCAAAGAAAGCGCTTCAACACCATTTTCTTCGCCATAAACTGTCAGTCCAGGGCCTGCAATTGGAATACTGACCTCTCCGCCTACAACAGCTCCTCCACCGAGTGTTTCACGGGAAGTACTTCTATTGATATTAACTAGATTGGAACTGAGCAAAAAGTTAGGAGCTGCTCCAATGTAGGCATATGGTATTATTTTTTTAAACTTTTTTAAATAATGCTCATATCGAACCATTACGGGAATATCTATGTAAAATTGCCTTTCGTTGAATTGTAGCAATGAATACTGATAATCGGCCTGTCGAGGATTTAACAGATTAGAAGTCAGATACATGGTATCCGCAAAAAGATATGATCTCATGGCAAAATTTCCTTCAATCGCCACCGTAAAGTCACGCCATACAGGAATTTCGACTCCCAAAGCAGTATTAAAACCAACAGTGACCTGTTTATAATTTTGGGCAGGTCTGTTATTGTTATCGGTATTATAATTTTGGAGAGTCTGAACCATAGTGTAGTTTGTACCTAAGTTTGCATAAGCAGAAATCAAAGGCTTTCGACGATAGGTTCTCGATAAATAAATCAGGTCATAAGAATTATCCGGATCGGTAGAGTCTGCTTCGAAAAGCGGATTGAATTTAAGCAGGTTTTCATATGATATGGTACTCTCCCCAATTTCATTTCTGAATAGAAAACTCTCTGTGAGCAGTTTATAACCCTCCACCATTTTTTCTCTGGAGAAAATCTTTGGACGTTCGCTCAGGCAATCTTCAATTTTATCTTTTACCTCGCTCAAAAGACCCGCCCGATAGCTTCTCTTAGCTTCTTCGAGCCTGTCGATGCAAATTGTAGGATCCAGGCTTTGAGCGAAGACAATCTGTGTTATGAAAAGCAATGCAGTTACCTTGTATAATTGGCTCAGCATAATGGATTTTATTATTGGGTTATAAAGAGGGCAATTATTCTAGTTATCGGTTTCCTGTAGGAAATCTTGACCACAGGTGTTCAAAGGTGTTCTTGTGCCTTCGGCAGTTGTGATGAATAATTTTTGTTTTCTTGGATCTTTTTCAGGGTCGTCAGTTCCTATGTATTTTTTCCAATCTTTGTTGCTTAGGTTTTTACGAACCATATCACACATCTGCTCTGCATATCGGGCCATTTCAACCTCATAAATTTTCACAGAGCCGTCGGCACAACCAGTCAAGGCTTTTTTACCATCATGAGAAAAGGCTACAGATAGTACCCAATCGCTATGATCTTCAAGACGAATGGGTTGGAATTTTGGGTCTTTGAATGGAAACTCTTTTTCGTTGTCGTATTTCTCAAATTTTTTGTCCCAAACCTGCCATAGGGTAGCCCTTTTGTCTAAGGAGCCAACCAACAGTGCCGTGCCTTCATCATTAAATGAAATATCGCTAATACCTGCGCTGTGGTTAAGCAATCGTTCTGGTTTGTATTCACTGCGTTTTTCAACGTAGTCATAG
>JBILRK010000419.1:0-3113 GCA_044372705.1 Saprospira sp.
ATTGGGACAATGATGTGTTGAAGCCATCGAACAAAAACGAAACGGACATCAATCCGCTTTATATTTTCGTGCCTGAATCATCGAATAGCCCTGAAAATGCAATTTCTCTACCAGGAACTATACCTATGGACCCCCAAGGTATGCCTTATCAACAGAACTCACCGGAATATCTTGCTTTTCAAAAAGCCGATAAGTTAGCAGAAAAATCAAAGGACAGAAAGTTATATTGGAAAGACGGCATTTTGACAACTACTGATAATACAGCTCTGGCAGGGGATCAAAAACCCTACCTTTACAAAGTTCAGATTGCAGCGGTACGTAATTTAAAACCCTACAAGTACAAGATCTATGGAGAGGGACAATTTTCTTCATATAAAGTAATTTTTGAAAAAAATAATTCTGGTGTAAACAGAGTTGTTATTGTTCCCAAAAATGCAAATGCAGATGGATCTTTTGCATTTAAAACAAAAGAAGAAGCCTTGTCAGTATTGAAGAAGGTTATCGAAACAAATAGTTATCTCGATGCTTTTGTAGGATTTTATTTGGATAATGATAGAGTAGATGGGCTACTTTTGCGCAACTAATTCTTAATGCATTTATTAAATTAAAGACTTGATTAGTTCATAAGGATTTACCAAATAGGCAGTAGTATTACATAGTTTTATTATTCAAACTACTGTAAGTTTAGTCTTTTAACGTAGATTTATTAAATATTTAAACAGGATTGATGTATCTGTCTTGAGTTGTACGCTTATTTTGTAAGCACTATTTCTTTTCCTGATAAATTAAATCAATATACACTGGCAGGTGATCGCTGAATCCACCAATAAATTTTGGGCCTGCGTAAGTCCTGTATGGTTGAAGCCCCATATATTTTTTATCTTGTTCCAGTAGAAATCGAGCTGCAAAGATTTTAGCGCCAGTCTCTGATGCAACAAGTTTATTGGCTGTTTTTTTTGTTAATGAAGCTGAGACTATCACATGGTCCAAAGTGCCCCAATGTCCTTGGTACTTATGCGAACCCATTTTCCAGTTTTTTCCTATCTCATACATATAATTGTATAAATCCTTTTGGCCTAGGTTGTCTTTATGATGCTTTGCACCCAAAGTTTGATAAAGACTTTTATCTTCAGCATGATCGTTAAAATCACCCATCAATATAATATTGGCATCTGGTGACAATTGTTGTATGCTGTCAATTTTAGAACGGACTAATTTTGCAGCTGCTATTCTTCTAGGTTCACTTGCAGCCTGACCTCCTCTTCTGGAGGGCCAGTGATTGATAAAAATATGTAAGGTGTCTTTTTTATTCACTTTGCCACAAACATAAAGAATATCCCTTGTCTTAGCCGATGTGTCAAAATCAAAAGTGAGCCGAAGCGCTTTGTGGGAAATATATTGAAAAGATGAAGGGCGATAAATAAGTCCCACATCAATTCCCCTGGCATCGGGCGAATCTTCATGAACTATTTTGTAGTCGTATTTTAGGAAAGGTGTTTTTGTTGTTAGATCATAGAGCACCTTTCTGTTTTCTATCTCACAAAAACCAATAATTTCGGGAGGGCCTGCCCAGCCACCCACAGCAGTCATTGTCTTATAAATATTACTAAGTTTTTGTTTGTATCTTGTATAAGACCAACCCTTCATTCCCTTAGGTAAAAATTCCTCATCCATAATTGTGCTGTCATCTTCTGTATCAAATAAATTTTCTACATTGTAGAAGCTGACTCTAATACCATTATAATTTCGACTTCTGTCATCGAAATCTTTCATGCCTAAATTCAATAGTTCTTCATCTGCTGCAGAAAATACAGTTTGACCAGTACTGCTGGTATCTGTTTCTTCTGTTTCATCATCTTCTATTTGCGCTATCACCATAATTGGCATTAAGCAGAACAAGGTCAGTAGGATAAAATTGGCTTTCATGGCTTTTTTCAAATTTTGTATAAATTTAGACAAATATTATTTCATTTATGTTTTGACAAAGTTAAATAATTAAAAAGGCCGATAAACTTGGGGTTTATCGACCTATCAGAAACACTCAATTTGACCAAAATGAGACCTGAGACCAATGAAATTTTTGGAGTGTATCTTAAATATCTTAATCGTGCTTTGTCAAATCATTTTCATTGATACAATCAATCAACTGTTCTGCACTGAAATTTCTATTGTTGAAATAACCACTGTTTTCTAATGTAATCACAACATCTTGCGGGTTAGACATTTTTGTTTTGTTTTTCTTCATTAGTTTGGCAATTAAATTACCTTGGGCACGGTAAGAAGACCAAACAGCCTTATATTCTGTAAAACATTGGTCATTAGTTACAAACTGCCCCTTCATTCCCTTGCCCATAGGAATACTATTTTCACTGCATTTGATATCAAAATGATTGTTTGTCGCAATGGCTGTTTTGGATAGACCATAATTGCTGTTCATAAGTGCCAATCCTAGTAAGATAGATGTAGGTATTTTCTGCTTTTTAGCCTCCTCTCTAGCTGTTTTCAAGTACTTTGAAATATAGCCTTTTATTGCTTTGTCGGTATTTTTTGACAAATCACTTAATGTTTTTTTACGGCTTTCTACATTGGGGATATTCGGGACATAATAGCTTTTTACATCATCTGCATTTATGGGTTCCATTTCGAGCGGTTTAATCTCCTCTTTGTTTTCGCTGATGCTGTTTTTTCTATCCGTAGTTTCATCTTTCCCCTCGTTTATACCTTTGTCAAGGCCAGCGGAAAGCGTGGTTTTTTCATTATTCTTATTGTTGAGGCCAATGGCTTTGCTGTCATCATTATTAAAAATCAGCATAAATACCAAGCCAACAACTGCCAAACCGAAACGGTATTTTTTTACAGCCGTACCAATCTGTACTATTCTTGGGTTTTCAACAGATTGTTTGAAACCTAAAAGTGTCAAAAACTTAGTAATAAATAGTTTTAGTCCCGTCTCTTTTTGAGCATTTGGCATAACTGTCAAAGC
Source organism: Saprospira sp. (assembly GCA_044372705.1). Classification (GTDB taxonomy): domain Bacteria; phylum Bacteroidota; class Bacteroidia; order Chitinophagales; family Saprospiraceae; genus Saprospira. The sequence continues at coordinate 2,984 of JBILRK010000419.1, forward strand.
TTTACTCATTGGAACTTCATTATTTTTTGGATTTCCGATTTCAATTGTTATCATCTCTTTCATTGTATGCTTGTTTTAAAAGTCATAAAATAATTTGTGTCATCATGTGTTAATGTTCAACAAAAGTAAA
>JBILRK010000420.1:0-3107 GCA_044372705.1 Saprospira sp.
ATTTAATTTATCAAGTGTGTAGGAATATAAATCAATACTCCTGATATAATGATATGGGACATTTTGAATATTTTTTATTTCATCATTGTTTATTTTTATATTATTAAAACGATAGGATATTATCTGTGCTAAATCATTTACAATTGCCTCTTCATCTGATGCCCAAAAACAATATGTCTTATCATTTTCGCTCTTACTACTGCCTTCAAAAATAATTATACGTTTATTTTTTAATAAGCCTTTTTGAATCAAAGAAATAAGAAGGAGACTATTACTCGCTCCTAATCCAATAAAGGCAAAATCGTAAACTTTACGCTCATCGTTTATTTGATTCATCTTATTTAGTTTAGTATTTGATTAAAAAAAATAGAGGTGCAATTACCAGAAATGCACCTCTATTTAGTTGTAGTTAACTAGACTAGTCTTCGCTTCTACTCAAAGCATAAATTACTAGACCGAAACCGATTTTATTGATAGCATCTGCAATGTTGTAAACAATATCCATTGCTTGCATAGCTGAAGCTGTATCGGCAACTGGCTGCCATCCAAATAAACCACCAGGTGTTCCTAGGATATAACCCAAAGGATAGATAGCCCAACCTACTAAAACGAACCAAGCTAGAATTTTGGTAGCTTTAGCTACTTGTGCGCCTGCGTTTTGAGCCAATTTAGCTACTTCACCAAACCATACTAAGTAAACAATGTAGAAATATGCCAAACCAGAAATCACACCCCACAATACGCTGGCGTCTCTGTTAAGCACTTCGCCTGCATAACCAGTCAACAACATGACAAGAGAAGCGAAAATCAATTTCCACAACAATGCAATTTTAGCACCTGCTTTTTTGGTAATTAAGTAAAACTCAACACACATAAGTGGAACCGTAAGGATCCAATCGACATAACGGAAGAAAGTTGGTGAATCTCCTGTTTCGAGATTGTAACCTCTCATGTAATAATAATGAACTGCTGCAATGAAAGTTATCAATCCTGAAACTAGAACTGAAGTTCTCCATTTCTGAGATGTGTTGTTTAATTCTAAAAAGAAGAAAACAGATGATGCCATCATTGCCATTGTTCCGATAAAAAATGTAAAAGCTACATAATTATCAGGTGCGATTACTGAATTGTCCATAAAAATTTTGATTAAATGTGTTACCCTACTCTTAAGGATTTTCGGGATGCTCCTATTTCTAACATAACAGAGCAAAAGTTTATTTGTTTAACTTTATTTTGATTTTCGTTAAACAAATGAAATATTTTTTTGATTATTACAAATCAATTCAAAATAATATTCACTAATTGATAATTTATAAAAAATAATATTTTACGAGTAAAACCTAGTATTAAAGGTCGATCTATAAATAAAATTCAAGGGGATTTATATTATTTTCAAAAGACAATAGCTGATGATATTTTTTTAAAAAAAATATTAAAAATTTTTGGAAACTCCTTTGAATTTGAAAACCTGCGAAAACTGTTTACTTTTGCAGTGTTAAAAAAAACTTAATGAGATTACTAAAAACTAATTACATTGGGCCAATCACAATTCTGATTTGTTTGATTACTTTTCTCTTTTTTAGTTCCTACTATCCAGGCCAGCTAAATGCAGGATTTTACACTTTCAGAAAAAGCGGTTTAAAATCCTACTTTACTAAACTTTCTGAAGATAAGTCGGCAGTCAAAATCAAAAAAACAAAAAAAGATAGCCCATCTACTGACAGCTTAGCAGGAGCAGCAAAAAAACCTAAAGTTGATACTAGTGCACAGCGCATTATGTTTATAGGTGATTCTATGCTTGAGGGACTCAGTATCAGAATGATTGATTACTGTGCGGCAAACAATCACGAACTTACCTCTCTTATTTGGTATTCATCAAATACCAACTGGTGGGGTCGATCTGATACGCTCGATCATTTTATAAAAACGGTAAAGCCTACCTATATTATCTTTGCTATTGGAAGTGGGGATATCAGCGTGCAGGATGTAGTTGAAAAACGCAAACCATATGTGGACGAAATTCTTAAGAAAATTGGTGACCTTCCCTATGTTTGGGTAGGACCTCCAAATTGGAAAGAAGATACAGGAATAAATCAACTCATCGAAGAATCTGTTGAAGAAGGCACTTTTTTCCTTTCTAAAGATTTAAAATTCGAAAGAACATCAGATGGGGTTCATCCAACAACTGCCTCTGCCGGCATTTGGATGGACAGTATTGCGAGTTTCATAGTGAATAAAAGTAAATACCCTATCAGACTCGATTTTCCTCAAAGCAAGACAAAAAAGAAACCTACCTATTATCTTTTCCCGCCAAAACCACCGGTTGATTAAACAATGCAGGACCTAGCCATAATATTGAAAAATATTTTTTCATTTAATCCAAGCAACCCTATATCCTTTATTAGCGGGTATTTTCTATTTGCTTTTACTGGGATGCTATTGCTCTACAGTTTTATTTCCAATAAAATTAATGCAAGAAAATGGTTTATCATTTTCTTCAGTTTCTTTTTCTATTATAAACTTACAGGTTTTCTCTGTCTAATTATACTCGCCCCAGTTCTGATAGATTTTTATTGCGCTAAAGCGATTTTCAAAACTGAATCAGAGGGCAGAAAAAAGCTGTTTATGTACCTTTCGGTTATATCCAGTCTTGGATTGCTCATCTATTTTAAATACACCAACTTTTTCCTGGAAATCATCAACTCTTTTTCTGGAAATTCAATTTCCTTGCTAAAAATTGCCGTACCTATAGGGATTTCATTTTATGTATTCCGAAGCATAAGTTATATTATGGATGTTTACAACGAAAAAATAGATCCAGTAAAACATTTCAGCGATTATCTGCTGTACATGACTTTTTTCCCCTTGCTAATATCAGGACCAATTACAAGAGCCGAACTTTTTGCCCCACAGATTGAAGAAAAAAACCTGGTTTATAAGGAAAAGATAAATGAAGGTTTGTATTTGATTTTTAAAGGCATCATAAAAAAGGCAATATTTGCCGATTACCTGAGTCTCTATGTTGCTATGATTTTTGCAACGCCCGAGGGATACACAGGCTTAGAAAATCTGGTAGGAATTATTTGTTTTACAGTTCAGCTTTATCT
>JBILRK010000421.1:0-3105 GCA_044372705.1 Saprospira sp.
AACTTACTGCAATCAGAATAGTTTTACGCCTCAGATTACTTTGAAAAATTTTGGCACAAATCCTCTTACATCTGCAACAATCACTTATAATTTGAATGGCGCTGCCAATAGCAATTTCAACTGGACCGGTAATCTTGCATCTGGTGCAACGGCAACAGTAACAATGCCTTCTATTACGGTTTCTACTTCTGGAGCAAATACTTATAATGCTACTGTTACAACTGCCAACGGATCAGCCGATCCAAATGCATTGAACAATGTAGCTTTGGCTAATTTTAACGTTGTGCTTGGTGGTCAGCAGGCAGAATTAACGCTTAGAACCGATTGTTGGGGTTCTGAAACAAGCTGGGAAGTGAGAAGCGGAACTTCAGTGCTTTATACTTCACCTTCATATTCCGATGGTCCGCCAACTATTAATACTTCCAGCCTTTGTCTCGGCGTAGGATGTTACACCTTTGCCATCAACGATAACTATGGAGATGGTATCAATGGCGCTGCTTATTCACAGTGTGGTCAGGATGGATATTATTATATCATAGATCCTAATGGCGATACTTTGGTAACAATGGCAGCAGCAGATTTTGGAAATGGCACTACCCACAATTTCTGCATCACTGCACCGTCTTCAGTAGATCCTGCTTTGTCTGTGTTAACAGATTTGAATATTTATCCAAACCCAAATCAGGGACAGTTTACGGTAGATTTGAAATTAAACAGCAGTTCAGACCTAGAAATTCAGCTAATAAATTCTTTGGGTCAAATCATGAAGTCTTATAATTATGGCAATTCAGCTGTTCATCAGATTGGTCTTAGTCTTGAGGACAATACTGCCGGAATGTATTTTGTGAAATTGAATTTTGGAAATGAAACCATCATTCGAAAAGTAATTAAGCAATAAGTAATAACTAAGATCGAATAAATAACAAAGCTGCAATCCAAAAAGGGTTGCAGCTTTGTTATTTATAAAGTAATCAAGAAATTCTCAATTATTATTTAAGTTTTATATCACAATATTGATCATCTTCTTAGGCACTAAAATTACCTTTTTGATTTCAGCGCCTTCAAGCCATTTTTTAATTTCCTCAACAGACAAGGCTTTTTCTTTTACCTCTTCCTGAGACATTTCTGATGGTAATTCAATTTCAGCTCTTTTTTTGCCATTGATACAAATTGGATATTCGATGCTATCGGCGACCAGAAAAGTCTCATTATGTTTAGGATAGCTAGCACAAACTAAAACAGATTCTTGATGACCGAGAGCTGACCAGAGTTCTTCTGCAATAAAAGGTGCAAATGGTGCAATTAGTATTACCAAATTTTCGAGTATGGATTTTTTATGACAATCCAATTCTTTGAGTTCATTTACCGCCTTCATAAAATCGGAAACACAGGTATTGAAAGAGAATGTCTCAAGTCCCTCATTCACCGATTTAATCGTATGGTGAAGTGCTTTCAATTCTTTAGAATTTGGCGCCGACTCATCAACAATCCAATTGCCATTCTGATCGTAAAATAATGACCAAAAACGACGCAGGAATTTTGATACACCTGATATGCCATTTTCATTCCATGGTTTACTGTCTTCGAGCGGACCCAAAAACATTTCATACATTCTGAAACAGTCGGCACCATACTGCGCTACCACATCATCAGGATTCACAACATTATGATAACGCTTACCCATTTTACCCACTTCGCTACGGGTTAGCAAACGGCCATTTTCATTTGTTACAAATTCAGCCTCTTTGTATTCGTTGCGCCAGTTTCTGAGCTGCTCCATTCCTTCGCTGTCCAAATAAGAATCGGGACTGCCATAATTGCTTACAAAGCCTATATAAACGGGTATTTCAGAGAAATTGACCTCCCCGCCATATTCTTCAATACGGTCGGCACTTACAAAGCTTAATTTTCCATTCTGCCTTTCCTTAAGCATGAAAATATTTTCTATCACGCCCTGAATCATGCCCTGGTTTATCAGTTTTTTGTAGGGTTCTTTAGTTGGTACTTTGCCAAGGTCATAAAGGAATTTGTGCCAAAAACGAGAATACATCAAGTGGCCAACAGCATGTTCTGCACCGCCTACATACAAATCGACATCCTGCCAGTATTTTACAGCATCCTCGCTAAAAGGTTCTGCATTATTGTGCGGATCCATATATCGGAGAAAATACCAACTTGAGCCTGCAAATCCAGGCATAGTATCAGTTTCTCTGGTCATTCCATCATTAGTAAGTACCCAGTCTCTATTTCGGTCCAAAGGTGAATGCCCCTCTTTAGTAGGTTGAAAATTATCTAAAGCAGGCAAGCTGAGCGGTAAAGCCGTTTCAGTGTGAGATACACCTGAGTTGTCATATTTTACAGGAAAAGGCTCACCCCAATATCTTTGACGGCTGAAGTTTGCATCCCGCAGGCGGAAGTTGATTCTTTTGCTTCCGATTTGTCTGCGCTCAATTTCTACAAGAATTGACTTAATGGCATCTTTTACTTCCAATCCGTTTAGGAAATCGGAATTTATCATTTTTCCAATCTTGTCACCCATTTCGGCATTTGGATATTCCGATTGGTCAACCACAGCTATTATTGGCAAGTTGAAATGTTTGGCGAAGCGATTGTCGCGCTCGTCGTCGCTTGGTACAGCCATGATTGCACCAGTACCATAGCCAGCCAAAACATATTCACTTATCCAGATTGGAATTTTATTATCACTAAATGGATGAATGGCATAAGCCCCTGTGAAAGCACCGCTTACATTTTTTACATCGGTCATACGGTCTCTTTCAGTACGGCTTTCGACATAGCTCAGATAATCGCTCACGGCTAATTTCTGTTCATCGCTTGTGATTTGACCGACCAATTCATGTTCAGGCGCCAAAACCATAAAGGTAGCACCGAAAATCGTATCGGGACGGGTAGTAAATATTTCGATTGAACTGTCCTGATTTTCTAATTTGAAAAACACCTGAGCTCCTTCAGAACGGCCAATCCAATTACGCTGCTGAATTTTCAACGCTTCTGAAAAATCAACTGTTTCAAGATCATCCAACATGCGTTGTGCATAGGCGCTGATGCGAAGCGCCCATTGTCTCATAGGTTTCTGAATTACGG
>JBILRK010000422.1:0-3104 GCA_044372705.1 Saprospira sp.
GGCGGCAACGGCATTGTTTAAATCCATACTTGCCAAACCAAAAATATCCACTTCTCCGGTAGCACTGTAAGCAAAATTATCAATAAACATCGCAGTGGTGGCAGTACCTGATTTTCCTGTACATGATTTCGTTGCCCATGTTTTATCGGCATCCGGATTCGTAAGGTAAGCATTCGCCGGCGGAAACACACCCGACTGAAAGTTTTCGGTATAAGGAAAGACTGACAGTGAATTTAAAAAACTGATATTCGTCTGTAGTGTATCATTGCAGCGCGCTCCATCCGTTCCCAAGGCTGTCCATATTCGCAGGCTGTAGTTTCCTGGTGAGAGAAAATTTAACTGTTGCGTAAAAGTAAAATTACGTTGCGAATTCGCAAAAACGGTGTCGCTGTAAATCTGCATAACCGGCGTTCCATTATTAAGACTGTAATAAACCGGAAATCCTGTCTGATAATTATTACTGATGTTATTGAGTGTTACACTTACATCGATTAAATTTCCATTGCAACTTTGTACTGTTTGTTGAGGAGATAAAATCGCGGAAACTCCCGCATCGTTATCGTTTCCACAATCAACAAAACAACCGCTGTTATTTGTGCTTCCTTCATATTTAATGGCAATGGTTCTCAATCCAACACAATTATTTGCGCCCCTTGAACGAACGGCAAACCAATAAGTTCCGCTTACATTTGGCACAGGCACATCGAAAGTAATTGCTCCTGTTGTTGTACCAACTGAATCCATATATTTGCTTCCTAATTTGAATATATCATATCCAGTTGCATTTGCTACGGCATCCCATTTGAGTCTGATACTGCTTGTGGAAACACAAACAGCGTCTACTCTGAGGTTTGCAGGACGTCCAATAATACTAAAATTGGCATCGCTCTGATCGCTGAAACCATTGCGGCTCACACGCACCAGCGCCTGTCCGCTCACAGTATTTGGAACATTATAATTAACAAAACGAGCAGTTCCTGCAGCAGCAGCGGAAACTGTTGTCCAGCTTGCGCCATTATTGGTACTCGATTCTACCAGAAAGGTTCCGCTATTGCCATAAGCATCCCAATGAATTTTATCGGTAGTTCCGGGTATCAATCCCTCGCCACCTACCGGAAAAGTTACTGTTATTTCATCCGTCAAAAATTCATAAACAATGTAATACTGCTGTGGACCAAATGGCACCGAAATTCCATTTACCGTAACGGTATAAACACCTGCAACAGGATTATCGATAGCAACCTGTTCCATATTATTGAGACTATCTAAAGTGCCAGTACGAGTTGCAGCTAAAGCAAGTGTTGCAGCATTAGGGGCAGAATTTAAAATCCAGGGATGATGTAATACTGCAGTTGGTGAACTTACAGTCATATTTAGGTTATTCACCAAATTTCTGGCGCTGCTTACTGAGGCCTCCTTGTCGGCCCAATAAATCATGATTTTGGCTCTTTTTACATTTGCCGGGATATTGATGCTATGCGTAGCAGTATTTCCCTGCGTAATATCATTGCTCAAATATCGGTTATCTTGAATGAGATTCAAAGCCTTGAAAGCATTCACCTTACCCCAACCAAAGATAAAATCGGGACCATCGTTACCCATTTCATTGGCAGTATTCATCAGCGCTGCTTTGAGCAATGCCGATGGGGCATTTTGACCTGAATTTATAGTACGATACGCCTGCATGAGTTGTGCCATGATACCTGTTATGCCCGGACAAGCAGCCGAAGTTCCTCCAAAAGTTTGATAGGTATTGTTGGCATCATTCGAAATCTGATTTTGACCATGGGCCGAGATATCGGGTTTTATGCGTCCGTCGGTTGCAGGGCCGCGGCTTGATGAAGTGGCAATTACATCATTCTGATCGAGATTTGCAGTAGCAATGCAATTTTTGGCAATTTTGTGTCCACCGGTAATATTGCCCCATTGTGTTCCGGCACCGTAACCACAATCCTGACTATTACTATTTCCGGCTGAAAAAATCTGCATCAGCGCAGGGTTATTATAAATTTCCTGGTCTACCAGCCTTGTTGTAGCAGTGTAACCACCATTACAACCATTGCTGTATGAATTGGAGAAGTACATCACCGAGCTGTCGACATGCAGCGTAACAGTATTGGGAAGTGCAGATTGGTATTGGCGTATGTGCATGTATGAACCTGTTGCCATACCACGGTTAAGCGGATTGAGATTGCCTGCTGCGCCTACAATACCTGCACAGCCATCGCCATGATTTCCTGTTAAATCATTCACTACGGTCGATTGACTAGTACGACCTTCAAAATCGATATGTGGCCCAGCAAAACCATCGTCATTGATACATACATTCACTCCCGTTCCGTCAAAGGCATAACTGCTGGAATAGTCACGGTTGATCATGTTTGCTCTGTGCAGGTTGCGTCCATGATCGGATTCTGGCGTACCTGGTTCGGAGGGCAATGAAAGGTAACGAACAAAATTGAGCCTTGCAATTTGATTGATTTGCGCCTCAGAAGCAACAATTACTGCTGTTTTTCCATAACTGTTGGATTCTGTAACATTAAAGCCAGCCTTGTTAAGCGTTAAAATGGCTCTGTTAAAATCGGTATTTTTGAAAAAACTGAGCTGAATAAAGATTTTGTTGCCTGTAGTTGCCCAAAAAGGAAGAGGTCTTTCCTCTAATCTGATATCGATTTTGTGTTTTTGCTCAATCGAAATGATGGATCTTATTCCAAGAGCAGAAAAAGTTGAAAAATCAAAATCAACAGGAATTGCCATCAGATAAACCTTATTTGGTATATATTCCAGAAATTCAAATCCCATCAATTCCATCTTCATGAAACTTTCCTGTGACGGTATTTCATAGAACTGTACAAATTTGTAAAATTTTCCATCTGTTATCTCATCAGGATTTATCTGCATAAGCGATTGAAAATCTTTTACATTTTCAGGAAAAACAACTTTACCCGAGTTAAAATTAACTTCATAATTTTGGGCTTGAATATTGCTTATCAGCAAGGTAAAAATTGCTATGCAAAAGATATTATTTTTCCACATATTGGTTTTGATTTATAATTTTCTTAATGTATAAGGTAAGTTAGTGAAGTTGACAGCAAAAAGGAAAT
>JBILRK010000423.1:0-3099 GCA_044372705.1 Saprospira sp.
TTCAAAACCTACTGCTTCAAATTCTGAAATTTCAGTTTCATATTTGGCAGAAGTCTGATGCGCTTTAACAAATTCGCTCGATTTAACATAATTGAAACTGTAATAAGCTGTCTCCAAAATGTTTGATAGCGTGTCACGCTTAACCGTATCGGGCCTGCAAATGAAGGCATAAATGGGTGGATTGGCTCCAATATGAATGAGGGAATTGAAAATAGCCAGATTGCTTTGCCCCAAACTATTCTCCGTAGCGATGAGTACAGCCGTTTTAAAACCTGCCAGAGAATTGATCAAAGTAGCACGATATCTGGAATTTAGCTCCAGTAGTTCATTTTTATCAAAAGAATGCATTGTTACAATTTTTTCCCTGATTTAAAATCTTCGAATACCAAATGACCGAGGCCTTGTAATGAGCTATAAAATGCGCGGCCATTATTGGCTTTGGTGAACTGTTCCACAAATTGAACAAGGTATTGATCGCGGGCAATCATAAAAGTAGTAATCGGAATATTCAATTTGCGGCATCTTTGAGCCAAAGTAATGGTCCTGCTGATAATCTGTCGGTCGAGTCCCCAGGAATTTTTGTAATAGTTTTTGCCCTTTTTTATACAAGTAGGCTTGCCATCGGTGATCATAAAAATTTGCTTATTAACATTTTTACGCTTTCGCAAAATTTCCATGGCCAGTTCAAGTCCTGCCACTGTATTGGTATGATAAGGCCCTACTTCAAGATAGGGCAAATCTTTAATTTCGACCTGTCGGGCATCATCACCGAAGACTAAAATATCGAGCGTATCCTTTGGATATCTGGTTTCAATCAGTTCGGCCAAGGCCATCGCAACCTTTTTAGCAGGGGTAATTCTGTCCTCACCATACAAAATCATGGAGTGTGAAATATCAATCATCAAAACCGTACTGGAATTACTTTGATGAAAGTTATCCTGTACCCTAAGGTCATCCTGCGTGAGGTTAAATGTATCGATGCCATGGTTGATATAGGCATTTTTTAATGACTCGGAAAAGGCAATACTGTCATTGCTGTCTCCAAACTCAAAGGGCCTGATATCGGCAGTATTTTCCTCGCCAAATCCACTTTTATTGGTACTGTGATTGCCTGATTTTGACTTTTTAACTTTGCCAAAAATATCATTTAATGCAGATTTGCGAAGACTCAATTCCATTTTTGAACTGGGTCTGTAAGTTCCTGCTTCTTCGTTTTTATTTTCTCTTAGGTAGCCTTTTTGCTTCAGGTCTTCGACAAAATCGACAATACCATAGCTTTTATCCGTTAGTTTATATTGACGGTCCAACTCAGTCAGCCAGGATATCGCTTCCTGAACATCTCCAGAACTGTAAAGAATCAGTTCTTTGAAAATTTTGAAAAGCCTGTCAAAATTAGAATCATTTTCGTCAGCGATATATTCAGAAAAAATCCAGCCGTACATAGTTTTATCTTTGAAAACAATAATTAAAAGGCCTTTGTTCAACAATCAATCTTGTAGGTATGATTTCTTCCATCGCCATATTCCTTGTGTTTACGCTGCATATAGTCTTCGAGCAATTCCATTCTGCTTTCAATTGACCAGGCGTTATTTTCTGTATACATTCCTTTATCCAAACGTTGTCTTTGTGCTTCGAACAGTGTTACAGCACAAGCTACCGATAAATTAAGGCTTTGAGACATTCCGAGCATTGGAATTAGAAAATTCCCATCGGAATATGACAAAGCTACATCACTGAGTCCTATCTTTTCGTTACCAAAAAGCAAGGCCAAAGATTCCGTTAAATCTATATCATGTAATGAAACAGCATCTTCAGAAAGGTGCGTACTCATTACTTTTTGATATTTTGAACGAACTGCATCAAAACAAGATTGAACATCATTAAAAACGTGAATATCGACCCATTTCCTGGAACCGGCCGATGATCTTTTCCCAACGGTAAACTCATCCTGCTCAAGACTTTTTTCTGTAAAAAGCAGATAAATTTCATGAATACCCACAGCATCACAACTTCTGAGCACAGCACCAACATTGTGCGGATCATCGATATTTTCAAGAATTACGGTCAAGTTTCCCTGTCTCCTCAAAGCGGTCTGCGCTATTTTATTTTTTCTTTCTTCATTCATTTTAACCCTAATTTTTAGGAAAACAGATGACTGTACAATTCATCTACCTTTGAAATACCTATTATATCTATGTCAAATTTACTGGTAGCTAGTCCTTTAAGATTAAATTTTGACACAAAAATTTGTTTGAAGCCCAAACGGTTGGCTTCCTGAATACGCTGCTCTACCCTTTGCACTGACCTGATTTCTCCCGAAAGGCCAATTTCGCCTGCAAAGCAGATATTGTTTGGCAAAGCAGTGTCCTCCAATGATGAAATCAGAGCAGAAATTACAGAGAGGTCGATAGCAGGGTCACTTACCTTGATTCCGCCTGCAATATTAAGAAAAACATCATTATTGCCAAATTGAAATCCACAGCGTTTTTCCAAAACAGCCAGGAGCATACTCAAACGCCTCAAATCAAAGCCAGTAGCAGAGCGTTGAGGCGAACTGTACACCGCAGAACTAACCAAGGCTTGTGTTTCGATGAGCATGGGCCTAGCCCCTTCAATTGTTGCTGCTATGGCAGAACCGCTCAATTCTACTTCTTTTTGGGAGATGAGCAGCTCAGACGGATTGCTTACCTCGCGTAGCCCCTTGCTTTGCATTTCATAAATTCCCAATTCGGCTGTTGAGCCAAAACGATTTTTGATTGTCCGGAGAATTCGGTGCATATAGTTGGTATCCCCTTCGAATTGCAAGACAACATCTACAATATGCTCCAATAATTTAGGCCCTGCAATACTGCCATCTTTGGTAATATGTCCGATTACAAAAACTGGCACATTCATTTCTTTGGCAAAACGTTGCAGTTCGGCAGCGCACTCTCTGACTTGAGATACAGAACCTGGCGGTGAATCTATGAACTGTGAATTGAGTGTCTGAATTGAATCAACGATCAATAAATCGGGTTCCAAAACACTGGCCTGCATCAAGATATTATTGAGGTTTGTCTCGGCAATCAGATAACAATCTGACTGTTTTTTGCCTAATCG
>JBILRK010000425.1:0-3098 GCA_044372705.1 Saprospira sp.
TCAGAATAAGTTAGACATAAGTGCAGAAGCAGGAAAAGCAATATTGTTATCAACACCTATTTCGGTTCAACTCAATAACAGCGCTAATTTTTACCTTTTGATGGCCGATATTACTTATCGCAAATAAATTATTGTTCTTTGTATTTTTTCTTTGCCCTGGCACTCACATACAAGTATAAACTTTCCAATTGTTCTGGGCTAAGCTTTTCAGCTGTAAATAGCGGCATTGCCGATTTGTGGCCCATACGCGGCGGCAACCCTTCTCTTGTGAGGTAGTACATCGAAAAAATATAGTTTTCAGTGCGAGTGGCCTTTTCCATTGCTTTGAAGGTCAGTAACTCATTTTCCAGGCTAAAGAAGGAGTACTTTTTATTCAAATGACAATGCAGACAAGACTGTTCAAAAATAGCCTTTCCGTCTTTTAATCTTTTGCTGTTCTTGTAAGCATCCTCTTTTGGTGCCGCAAAGCGGGGAATTTTCAAAATAGTTGCAGGCATTGCCTGTGCATATTTCGATTGAATAAAGCTTATGGCAGATGCTTTTGCACTTTCAGACTGTAAAGATTTTTCAATTTGTGTCTTATCTGTCTGGCTCAATTTTAGATCCGAAACTTTGAATTGCAGGGTCCAAAAATAGGAGAGGATTGATTCCAATTCCCACTCTTCCAAATCTCGGCTTTGTGCAAAATTTTTATTGCAGAATTTTATGGCTTCGCGCAAATCTCCCGATGCTTTTGAGATATCGGGATTTTTTTCGAATTGTTTTCTGTAATCACCATTAAAAAAGCTGTTACGATTTACAATGCCATAAAAGCTGGAGGCCTGAAGATAAGGAATACCAGTTTTAATAGCATAATCCAAACGATCGGCAGCACTAATTTTAGAGGGGTCTTCAAATTCTTTTACCACATTATGGCAAGTTGTGCAAACATAGAATTTGCTCAATTTTGTTGTTTTTTTGCCATTTTTAGAACTGTAGCCTTTGTGTACGAATTCAGAACCCCTCTCTGCAGAGGATTCTGCTATTGATTTTGCCCTTGGTGCACCGCTCATGCCCAATTTTTCTAAGACATCCCAGAGGGGAGTTTCGTCGCCAAAATCTGTGATGTTTTTACTCGATTCAGGGAATGACATAGCGCCAAAACCAATAACTATGGCTAGTGCTGCCATAAGCAGCAAGATGCTCCTTTTTTTCATAGTATGTTGAGTTTTGGGTTAGTTTTCAGGAACAGATTTCTTAACCTTCACCAAACGGCTAATAGTAAATCCGAGACGAAATTCGCCTTTCAACCAATCGGATGAAGTGTCCGAGATATAATCTGTACCAACAATACCTTTGGTGTTGGTGAAATTTACCTGGAAGGAATGGCCGGCTGTTTCAAACTCAAAACCAACACCAATTGGAATTTCATATCTTCTGTTTTTGCCCCAGTAAGTATTAGAGAAAGGCAAATTAGCATCGAGCATCAAAGACATACCTTTTGTGAGTTTTATTTTTGCACCGGCATTAGCAGTAAACAAGGCATTCTTTTCACCATTTTTGACAATATTCCTCCAAATGAGCATAGGGGAGAGCTGCATTGAAAAACGAGGACTGAATTTTCTGGCAAAATGCAACTCCAGCGCATATCTCCAGCGGTTGGCAAAAAAACCTTTACATGTTTCGCAGGTTGTAAGACTCGCAAGAACAGGATTGAAAGGGTCAAAATCGGTTTTCTTCATTGTGGCCCAACTTGCTGTACCCACTATTGCCAGGCTGAATGGAATGCTGTTGTCGGTAGTTTGAGTAAGAGGGCGGTATTTTAACAGACCATGCATGAGTTGGCGCATGTCGGCTCCACCCTTTGTGCGGCTAATTCCAGCAGTCAAATTATCTTTAATGCCATATTCAAAACCAACCATAACATCCGCAGCTTCTTCCAAACCAAGTAAGTTTCCCCAGCTGTTTTCAGGTTTCCAGTCGCGCATAAAATCGCCAAAACGATGAGTAATTCTGATATCGAGATAGCCTTCTTTGACTGTTTCTGTCGATTGACTGTTGATGATTCTGGTGGAAGTAAAGGTATGATACACCTTTTCAGATTGAGCCGATAGGTTTAGTGCAATGCAGGAGAGCACAGCAATAAGTAATTTTATAGTTTTCATCTTTTTTTGGTAGGGGGTTGATTTTTCTTATTCAGGAAAGTTTGCCTCTTTCCAACAGGTTAAAATTTTGATTTCATCTTCCGTTAGTTGTGGCATCCCAATAGGAGGCATTGTTTTAAGATCCAATGCTCTTACTGCTATTCTATTACTGCTTCCAAATACTTGCGAATAATTGTTAAGATTTGGACTTTGTGAATTCAAATGACAACCTGCAACAGAACATTTAGAATCGATGATAGCCTTCACGGAATCATTATAAGTTGCGCTAATTGAATCGCAAAATGTAGGAGCCTGAGGAGTTGGTAATTTATCCTGTTTACAGGATAAAAAGCTGTAAAATAGAATTAGAGCAGTAGAAGATAAAGCGAAGAATCTTATCAATTTTTGCATAGCGAAGGGTGTTTTTTTGGTTATTATAAACCTTATGACTAATTTTGCATTAAATATAGAGTTATAAAGCCTAATTACAAATTTTCATCTAACATTTTCAAAACGCGTATGTATCCTGAGCAATTAACAATACCAATGGCTAAAGAACTGACAGATTTTGGGTTCAAAGGTCTAACTTCAGCGCTTGAAGTAAAAGAAATTATGGATAGCAAAGAAGGGACAGTTTTAGTAGTAATCAATTCCGTTTGCGGTTGTGCAGCAGGCGGCGCACGTCCTGGAGTGAAATTAGCTATTCAAAATAGCAACAAGAAGCCTACAGAATTGGTTACAGTTTTTGCAGGTGTTAACAAAGAAGCGGTAGATACTGCCCGCCAGTACATGTTGCCTTATCCTCCCTCATCACCAGCTGTAGCACTTTTCAAAGAAGGGAAATTGGTCCATTTTCTCGAGCGTCACCACATTGAAGGTAAAAGCCCAGAGATGATTGCCGCCAACCTGAAAAATGCCATTGAGCACTACTGTGCATAAAAATATGATATAAAATGTTTTAAATCCGATGTCTAA
>JBILRK010000424.1:0-3098 GCA_044372705.1 Saprospira sp.
AAGTTTTTCTTCTATGCTAACTAAGCTGGTTTTTTTGTTGGGCTTGAGATCCCATTTTTGCATCAAACTATCAATCTTAACTGCAATTTCGGAAGACTTCAAGCCTTTTAGATTTGCAAAATAAAATAGTTGCTCTTTGATGGTCAAGTTATCAAAGTAAGACTGTTCATACGAAAAATAGCCTATTTTTTTTCGAATTTCAACAGCTTGTTTATCAAGATTTAGGCCCATAATTTCTACTGTCCCCTTGTCGGGAAACTGCATTGCAGCCAAAATTCTAAGAAGTGTTGATTTCCCCGAAGCTTTAGTGCCTAAAACCATTAAAACTGCCCCCTCCTCAAGCGAGAAGTTGATATCATCCAATGCAGCTGACATGAATGCTTTTTTCAGCAGCCCATTAGGCTGTTTGAAATTTTTGTACAAATGTTCTACTCCTATCATGCTTAATAAATTAACAAGATTTGTATCTTTGCAGCGACCAAAAAAATAGGTCACATAAAAGTAATAAATTACTAATTCAATAGTTCAAAAAAAAATGGCAAACATTCAAGATTACTATAAAATAGTAGAAGATTCAATTTCAGAATTGGGCGTAGATCCAAACAGTTGCAGAGACGACAATGAGTTGGGAGCATGGGCATTGATGCGTGGCGATCAGGAAGTATGGATTGACTGTTGGTATGTTGAAGATGAAGACCAGGTTTATTTTCAGGTTTTGGCTCCTATTTTTGAAACGCCAGATGATTTACCTGTCGAATTTTATCGTGAGCTGCTTGAACTAAATTATACCCTTTTTGGAGTTTCCTTTGGTATCTTCAAAAACATGCTTGCTTTAAAAGTAATTCGCGAGGCGAATGGCATGGACAAAGATGAGGCAGTAGCAATCATCGGTAGAATTGGAAATTACGCCAGCGAATACGGGCCCAATTTAAGCGTAAAATACTTGGGCATTGATCCTGAAACCGGAAATAGCAACTAAAATTTAACCCTTCGAATTAAGGAAGTCAAAAGTTCTATGCTTTTGACTTCTGTTTTGTTTTAAATATTATTGAATTTCGTGATGAGTAACGACAAAACAAATTGTCTGCAATTACTAAAGGCTTTTATTGAAGATTCCTGCAACGAAAACAAAATGGAACTGCATATTGCCT
This sequence comes from Saprospira sp., assembly GCA_044372705.1. Taxonomy (GTDB): domain Bacteria; phylum Bacteroidota; class Bacteroidia; order Chitinophagales; family Saprospiraceae; genus Saprospira. The sequence goes on from JBILRK010000424.1 coordinate 1,152, forward strand.
ACGAAGATATAGAAGATACAGAAAAAGAATCCATATTGGGAAAGGCTTTGAATGAAGCACTTTCCAATATCATTCACAATAATTATCACCCCGACGAATACTTGGAGCAATTAGCTGCTCAGTTTTTTTAATACTGTTAAATAGCCTTTTTTCTGCTTTTACATAAGCCTAAACCAAAAAAAGCATCATGGAATTTTTGCACAATACGCTCGATTTTTTCCTGCACCTCGATGATTATCTGCATGGTTATATCATAGAATACGGAGTTTGGATTTATCTTATTTTGTTTTTAATTATTTTCGTTGAAACTGGTTTGGTAGTCATGCCTTTTTTGCCGGGAGATTCTCTGCTTTTTGCTGCTGGCACTTTTTGTGCAGGTGTAGTGAAAAATGGCGAATCCGCAAGCTTAAATATTTATATAGTATTGGGCCTTCTTTTAATAGCGGCAATTGCAGGCGATGCGCTGAACTATTTTTTAGGAAAAAAAATCGGCTTGAGAATATTAAAAATGAAAGTTGGTGGCAGACAACTTGTTAGTCAAAAATACATAGACAAAACAAATGTTTTCTATGAAAAACACGGGCCAAAAACAATTATAATCGCTCGCTTTGTTCCAATTGTAAGAACTTTTGCTCCCTTTGTAGCCGGTATTGGCGATATGAAATACAGCAGATTTTTTCAATTCAATGTAATCGGTGCCTTTATTTGGGTAGTTGGCATAACCTTAATTGGTTATTTCTTTGGTACACTTCCAATTATTCAAAACAATTTTGAAATTGTAATTTTCGGAATTATCGGATTATCAGTAGTCCCCTACCTGATCGATTATATAGTTTGGCTTTTCAAAAGAAAAAAGAAAGAGCAATAGGTCTCGGCCTTAACTTTTATATACTATTATTTGCCTTCCCTAACAATTCTCTAATTTTTAAATTACTATGCAAAAATTTGGCCTTCTTGGCAAAAAGCTGGAACATTCCTACTCAAAATTATTTTTTGATAAATTATTTTTAGATCAGAATATAAATGCTAGTTTCGAAATGATTGAAATTGATGCTATTTCTCAATTCGAAAATATTAAAAAAAGCGGTTTCAGTGGCCTGAGTGTTACCTTGCCATACAAAGAAAGCATCATACCCTACCTCGATGAATTGGACGAAACTGCATCAGCAGTAGCTGCAGTAAACTGTATTAAATTCAACAATGGTAAAGCAATTGGTTATAACACTGATGTTGTAGGCTTTGGACTAAGCCTGAGTAAAATACTTTTAGATAGAAATGACATTGACAAAGCGCTTGTTCTAGGAAGCGGTGGCGCTGCAAAGGCCGTACTTCATGTCCTGAATCAAATTAAGATTAACAGTACGGTTGTAAGTCGAAATCCTAAGGGATTACAAATTGGATATACCGATTTGGATAAAAAAATTATTGAGGAACATAAACTGATTATAAATTGTTCTCCATTAGGTATGTATCCAAACAGCGTTTCATATCCCGAAATACCTTACAAAGAATTGAATAACAATCATATTATATTCGATTTGGTTTACAATCCCTCCGAGACAGTTTTTATGAAAAAAGCCAAGGAGAATGGTGCCAAGGTATTTAATGGCCTGGAAATGTTACAGATGCAAGCTTTGGCTGCTTGGGAGATTTGGAATGCTTAGATGCCTGCTTTTTCAATTTAGATTTTTTGCACAACAATGAAACAAGACATTCGTCTCATAGAAAAAAATGATCTGATCGATTTTTTTAAATCTCAGGGAGAATCGAAGTTTCGTGCCCAACAAGTTTGGGAATGGCTCTGGAAAAAAGGTGCACATAGTTTCGATGCCATGACCAATCTTTCAAAAGATTTAAGATTGAAACTTGAGGCTAATTTTGAAATCAGGCCAATTAAAGAAGATTTAACACAACGCAGCAATGACGGCACTATAAAGACTCGTTTTC
>JBILRK010000426.1:0-3080 GCA_044372705.1 Saprospira sp.
GCCCAGTTTAGCACCAGCTGCAAAGCCATTTTCGGTGAAATAGGTAGAGCCAAGATCAAAATGAGTATTAGAGAAATTTTGATTCCTGATATTGCCCTGACTGCTCAAATGGTCGAAATTCACACCAAATTTGAGATTTTTATTTTCTCTGTTATGATAAGACATTTCAACATTTGGAGAAATAGGATATCCAAAACCTGCTTTGGCGTAAAAACCATTTGCTGGTACAGGCTCATCACTTGGCATGGCCAGTGGTCGCAGCACAGGATCGGGATATTTAACGGACATGATATGTTCTGGAACATCATAATCGGGCTTGCCAGCACTAGTGTCTAGCATTGGTAAAATCGGTAGGGAATTCTTTTTAACACTCTCTGCCAGTTTTGCTTTGAATGGTTTTAATAGCTCGGTTCCCTCTTCTTGAGCACTAAGCAAAGCGGATGCAAAGAAGCTAAAAAAGCAAATTATGATAATTTTAATATTTTTCATTTTGAATATTTTTTGCGCTAAAAACTTAATTACTTGCCATCAATCATTTCCAATTCGCCACTCTCGTCATTCATTTTCAGACGGCTATTGGATGATTTTGCTTTTTTAATGTTCTCAAGCTTTGTCTTGGCTTCCTTCACTATTTCGGGGTCACCATTGTAGTTTTTCAATAAACTTTCTAAAGTTCCTTTTGCTGCATCCAAATTACCTTGTTCGGCATAAATGTCTGAAATGAGGATAAAGTTTCTGGCGAGCCAATCGTGGTGATTACCCAACTGTTTGTTGTTTTGAAAAGCTAATTCCATAGCTTTTTCAAGTTTGCGCTGCAGGTAGTGAATTTGTGCTATGCGGTATCTGCTTTCAGATGCACGAATGTCATCACCAATAAGCTTGATAGCTTCTTCGAAATTTTTTCTTGAATTGTCATATTGTTTTGAGGCAAGCTGCGCTTTTGCCAAACAGAAGTAGGCTTCTGATTTGTCTTGTGCACTGGCCGCAGTTTCTTTTAAAAAGTTTTCGGCTAAAGGCCCTAAGGCATTCATGTCATTGGCATAGAAAGCTGCTCTCATGCCAAATAGTCGGCTCTCGCTTCTGTTCTCGGCAGTCGATGCAAGGGGCTCAGCTGCACTGAAATGCTTAAATGCCTTTTTATAGTCCAGCAAGATATGGTAACAGATTCTACCTGCAAGCAAATTGGCATTTTCCGCCATTGCAGGTGGTGCAGTTGGATTTTTTGCAGCCGAAACTGCTTCAAAATCTTCGAGTGCCTCGTCGTATTTTTTCAAATTATAAAAACAAATGCCACGATTGTTATGCGCCGCCAGGTTGTTTAATCCATTTGGAAAACGTTGCAGGTATTTACTGTAGTTATCTGCAGCTAAGGCCCAATTATCAGTATCAAATACATTTTCAGCCGATTCGAAAAGTAGAGAATCTGCCTCCATGTCAGTAAAGTTGTAGCCCTGAATGGTGGAAACATAGGCCATAAATCCATCAGGGTCGCCCGTTTCGATGTAGATTTTACGAATGTAACCCAAGGCATCTTTTGCTTCCTCGGTCTGTATATTATTTCTGACAACCGATTTGAAATATTCAAGCGCTTCGCGATCCTTATCTTTACCATAGCTGATTACGCCCAATTTGTACATGGCACGACTGTTAAACTCGCTATTTGGATAGTTGGCAACTAAAAAATCAAAGGTGGATTTTGCTTCATTAAACTCATTCAGATTGATTTGCGTACTACCTTTCATGTACAAGGCCTCATCTGCATAAGGCGACTGTGCATATTTGTCAACCAATAAATCATTCAGCTGAATTTGTTTTTTCTGGTTGCCGGTAAGGCCATAAATAAGACTGAGCTGATACATGGCATAATCTTCACCTGCAAAACTGTTGCTGATGATCTGCTGATAAAAATCGCCTGCCTTTTTATAATATTCCCTGTTTTCAGATGCCAGATAAAGGTAGCAGTCTGCAGTTCTGATGACAGCATCGGGATAGACAAAGGCTGTAACATGTTTGTCGTTGATGTTTTTTAATTTAGGTTTGATAAACTCTACCGATGCTTCAAAGTTTTTTACGGCATTATTATAGTCTCCTTTTTTCAAATGCGCATAACCCAATCCATAGAATGCTGTACCTTTTGAAGAGTTGGCCGGCAATTGTGGAACCTGGTTTTGGGCAAGCATAAACTTCTCGTATTCCTTGATACAGTCATCAATTTTATCGGTCTGATAAAGCGATTCGGCTTTCCAGTAGTAGCAAAGTGCAGTAGTTTCAGTGTGAACGGCATTGTTAAGCGCCTCGTTGTAATGCTGTATGGCTTTTACATGATTGCCCTCGTTGAAATACTGAACAGCTCTGAAATAGCAAACCTTTTGGTAGGTGATATTAAGTGCCGGCGTTTTATCCTTAAGGTTTCTGAGAATTTCAAGTGCCTTGTCGAAATCCCTGGTGTTTAAAAATATTTTACTGAGTAGATTTTGAGATTCGACATAATATTTTGAAGCCGGACTAATCTTCATAAAGGCCGAAATGGCATCGTTGTCAAAACCCAATTCATAGGAAAGTTTCGCATAATTCATGAGCGCATCCTCTTTGAGAATCTTGTCGAAATCCTTTTCAGAGGCCTGTTCGAAGGAAAGTCGTGCTTCTTTTTTCTTCGATAGTTTCAACTGGCAATTGGCCTGGTTATACAGCGCATGCTGCCCAAGTTTGCTGTTTAGTCCGTTTATCTGTTCGAAATTAGCAATAGCATCTTCACAGCGATCGCATCGGTATTGAGTGTAAGCCAACTGATAAAAAACGTCTTCAGTTACCTTTGGCGTTTTTTCTACAAATTCTTCAATGTAAGGTAATGCCTTTTTGTAATTTGCCTTTTCATAATATGCCTGTCCAAGGTATTGGGCTATTATTTGACGGTCTTTAATTTTATCATTTTTAAGAAGCGGTTCGCCGTAGCTGATCACTTCGTCGAAGTTTTTCATCATAAAATGAATCTGTACAATGTAGACGGGAACTACATCTTTGTACTTTTTCAGGTCGTCAATTTTTTGAAAATTTTCGAGCGCTTCTTTATAACGTTTTTG